>JAZQLM010000034.1:0-2593 GCA_045542655.1 Clostridia bacterium
AAATTTTATACAATAATAATTATTTTAATCCTTTTTAGAGCTTAATCTTATCTGTGACGACTTATAATCCGTCTGACTTAAGATTATATCCTTAATCTGGTTTGCGGATTTTGCATCAAGCTTATCAGTCTTTACCACAACATTAATCATATCGTCATTCATAAAAACTACACAATCCTCAAACCCCTTGGAAATCACGAGGTTTTCTATAACATTTTCTTTTTCGCTTCTTACTGCGGCAAGTGAAATTTTTTCCTGATTTTTCTTTCTTTCTTCATCATTCATTGACTCCTCAGAAAAATCCTGAAGCATTGCAACAGACTCACTTCTTGTCAAATCTCTGTCATATTTTGACTTTTCAAAATAATCCATTTTTTCGCTCTCGCCATCATTCGCTTTATCTGTTTCAATTTTTTTGACCGTATCAGTCTTTTCGGGTAATGCTTCGTTAATTACAGGAACTACTGCATTTTTCCCATCCGTTGTCCATCTGTAGTAGCCTGCAATTAAAACAAGTGCTACAAGTCCAGATAATAACAGTTGTTTGCTTTTTACACTTTTTGAACTTTTCATAATAATCCTTCCCATTTTTAAAATTTTTTCAGTGCATTTCCTTATTCCTTGCACTAACCCTGATTCTGTTCGGAGCAAGTCCGAGAAGTGCCCGAACAGCCTCCGAGATTTCATATTTAACTTTTTCATTTTCAGCCCCCTCCGCTATTACCAAAACGCCGCTTGGCTCCGGCAACCTTTCTTCGGTCACAAACGGCATTTCAGCTCCGTTTTTTCCGTATAAAACAGTATTTTCTTCTTTATCCTCAGAAGCTGTTTTCATCTCCTCTCCTTTATTCTCGTTTTCAGTTCTTGTTTTTAAATCGCTTGCTACAATTTTTTCTCCAAGATTACTGTAATAAATCATAACCGAAACATCGCCTGCTCCGCTTATTTTTTTAAGTATTTCCTCTAATCTTTTTTCTGTATCAAACACCTCATAATCAGCAGTTAAAAATTTTCCTCCATTATTTTCACTGCTGTTTTTGTTTTGTTTGGTATCGTTTTTCAGTGAGCCTGTGTTAAAAAACATAATTAAAGCGGCAGCTATAATCAATACAATTATGCTCTTATTGGATAAAACAGTTTTTTTATCCCCGTAATCAGCATCTGATGTTTTTACTTTTAAAATTCTTTTCAGCATATTCATCATAACAATTCCTTTGCGTTTAACTGATAATAAATTTCAGCCTTATCTTTTCACCGGAAATTCCGTAATCTTTTTTCAGAATTTCAATAATCTCATCCTTATAGTCTTTAAATCCCTTATCCTGAAATACCTCTACATATATTTCCTTAATTTCACCAAATTTTTCCCTAAGCTCCGCCTCTGTTTCAACATCTACAGTTATACTTGCATTAATCTTATTTTTAAGACCTTCGGTGATTTTTTCCTCAAGCTTTTTCTGATACAATTTTGTAATCTTTCTTTTTTCTTCCTTGGTATAATTTTCCTGCTGACTATATGCAAGCACCTTATTATAATTTAAAATTTCTTCGGTTGTTTTAACGATATTAAGACTGCCGAGGGGCTTTATAAGGTTAACCGTTACAATCATTCCAAGAATAAGTCTGACATATTTTTTTATATTTCCGTCCGGTACAATTATTTCGCACAGAGCAGTAAATATAATTGTACCGGTGACCGCACTTGTCCAAACCCTGAAAAAATCCATTTTATCACCTTTACTTTCCAAGCATTACTGCGGAATTTCCTGTGTTGATAACAATAGTTATAACAAGAATAAACATTACTGCAACAGATGCTACAATTGCAAAAATAAGTGAAAGTAAATCTGCTGCTGAGGAAATACATTTAACTATACGCTCATCGCTTACCGGCTGAATTACGGCTGCAGTAAATCTTAAAAATATTATGTTTATACCTATTTTCAAAAGCGGTATCAGGCATATGTATATTACAGCGAGTATGCCGCATATACCAACTGAATTTTTTATTATTATACTGCAATTCATTACTGTTTCTACAGACTCGGACAAAAGCCCACCCACAACAGGTATAAGATTTGACGTTGCAAGCTTTGTAAGCTTTACTGTAAGTCCGTCAATCGAAGCTGCTGCAATTGATTTAAGTCCGACAATCCCAGTAAAAACCGTAAGCATACACGCAAGCAGCCATTTCACGGTTTTAGTCATCAATTGTGCAAATTTATCAGCCTTAATTTTCTCAGAAAGACAGTCTGCGATTGAAATTGCAAAGGAAAGCATTGCCGCAGGAAACAGGAAATTTTTAATTATATGCACACATATTTCCACTATCGCCGCAAGTACAGGTCTTAGTGCTGCAGTTGATACTATACAGCCTGCACCATATAATGACATCAAAACGACAGGAATGATTGATTTTAAAAAAATTGACAGGGTATTTACCGTATCATAAGCTATGTCTGATACACAGGAGAAAATATTTGCAATTACACCCGCCGAAATTAAATATATAAACATATTTCCTGTTTTTGAAACTGTATTCCCAAGCTCTGAGTTTTGCAGGTTTAATAAAAACGCTCCTGAAAGTGTCAGG
>JAZQLM010000035.1:0-2326 GCA_045542655.1 Clostridia bacterium
ATGGTAAAGGACCACAGAACGAGCTTTGAGACCGGAAATACCGGAGCGGTTATGGACGGTGACCTTGACGGCTTTGTTAATGCTTATCTCACTGCACTTTCCCGTGGGGAGCTTTAAAAATTTGATATAAAGAGGAATTTAAAATGTTTGATAAACTGTCATTTATAGAAAAACAACACGAGGAGCTTGCTCAGAAAATCAGCAGTCCGGAGGTTATAGCCGATCAGGAGCTTTTCAGAAAGCTTTGTAAGGAGCATTCGGATATGACACCTATTGTTGAGAAATACAAGGAGTACAAGGCTAACCAAAATACTATTGACGATGCAAAGCTTATGCTTGACGATCCCGAAACCGACAAGGACTTTAAGGATATGCTTCAGGAGGAAATCCGTGAGGCAAAGGAAAATATCGAAAGAATTTCCGAGGAGCTTAAAATACTGCTTCTTCCAAAGGATCCCAATGACGAAAAGAACGTTATTGTAGAAATCAGGGGCGGTGCAGGCGGTGATGAAGCGGCACTTTTTGCAGGCGATTTATACAGACTCTACACAATGTATGCAGAGTCTAAGCGTTGGAAAACAGAGATACTTAACTTAAGTGAAATCGGAATTGGCGGTATCAAGGAAGTTTCATTTATGATAGAAGGTCAGGGTGCGTACAGCAGACTTAAGTTTGAGAGCGGTGTTCACCGTGTACAGAGAGTTCCCGAAACCGAGAGCGGCGGCAGAATACACACCTCCACCGTTACCGTTGCAGTTTTACCTGAGGCTGAGGACGTTGACTTTGAGATTAATCCTGCCGATTTGCAGATTGATACCTTCCGTGCAAGCGGTGCAGGCGGTCAGCACATCAACAAGACAGAGTCCGCAATCAGAATTACACATATTCCTACAGGCGTTATCGTTGAGTGTCAGGACGAACGTTCACAGCACAAAAACAAGGATAAGGCACTAAAGGTTCTCCGTTCAAGACTTTATGAGGCTGAGCTTCAGAAACAGCAGGACGCAATTGCCGCTGACAGAAAGAGTCAGGTCGGAACAGGCGACAGAAGTGAGAGAATAAGAACCTACAACTTCCCTCAGGGAAGAGTTACCGACCACAGAATAGGACTTACGCTTTATAAGCTTGAGGCTATTATGAACGGTGACATTGACGAAATTATTGACGCTTTGATTACAACGGATCAGAGTGAAAAATTAAAATTACAGAGCGAAGAATAAAGAGATGATATAAATGATAACCGAGCTTTTAAAGGCTGATAAAAACGGACTTTGCCGTGCCGCAGAAATAATAAGAAGCGGAAATACCGTTGTTTTTCCTACCGAAACCGTATACGGCTTAGGTGCAAATGCAACAAGCGGCGATGCCGTTCAGAAAATATTTGAAGCAAAGGGACGACCGTCTGATAATCCACTTATTGTTCACATTGCGGATATGGCGGACATTTATCCGCTGGTAAGGGAAATCCCCGAAAAGGCTAAAATTCTTATGGAAAAATTCTGGCCGGGACCTCTTACCGTTATAATGAAAAAAAGCGATTTAATACCCGACTTAGTAACTGCCGGACTTGATACGGTAGGCATTCGTATGCCTGAAACAAGCTCTGCAAGAGAGTTTATACGTCTTTCGGGCTGTCCTGTTGCCGCTCCGAGTGCAAATATTTCAGGAAGACCTTCCCCCACTAATTTTAAAGATGTTCTCCGTGATATGGACGGCAGGGCAGGCGGAATTATTGAGGGTGAGCCGTCAAGGGTAGGTGTTGAATCCACCGTCATTGATATGACAGGCGAAATTCCGGCAATCCTTCGTCCGGGCGGCATTACTGCCGAGCAGATTGAAGCAGAAATTGGGGAGGTGCTTGGAAGCAGAGAGCTTAAGGACAAAGAAACTCCGATGGCACCGGGTATGAAATACAGGCATTATGCACCGTCGGGCAGAGTATATATATTAAAGGGAAGTATTGAGGCTGTCACTCGTTTTGCCGAACACAGAGCAAGGCTTGGCAAAAAGGTCTGTATGCTTTGCTTTGATGAATTTAAGCCTTATTTTGACGAAAATCTTATCAGCTTTGTTTCTCTCGGAAGCAAGGATAAGCCTGAAGATGCGGCAAACAGACTTTTTTCCGCTCTCAGGCAGACGGACGATTTAGGCTCTCAGCTTATATTTGCTCCTGAAATTCCCGACCACGGGCTTTGGAGGGCGGTCAGAAACAGGCTTTATAAGGCGGCGGCAAATAATGTGCTTGATGCGGAAAATGCAAAGAGTGTTTTATTTGTCTGTACGGGGAATACTTGCAGAAGTCCTATGGCGGAGGGAATTTTCGCAG
>JAZQLM010000036.1:0-2068 GCA_045542655.1 Clostridia bacterium
GACGCAGTTACAGCCGAAGATGAAGTAATTTTTTAGCCTTACTTCTCGCTGTACATTTCATATAACTTAGCATACTTTCCGTTTGCCTGTATAAGCTCGCTGTGTGTCCCTTCCTCTTCTATTCCGTTTTCAGATAAGAAAAGTATTCTGTCGGCATTTTTGATTGTTGTAAGTCTGTGTGCTATTATAAAAGCCGTTCTGTCTTTTGCAAGACGTTCAAGAGATTTCTGAACGATATGTTCGCTTTCGTTATCGAGTGCCGAGGTTGCCTCGTCTAATATTATAATAGAAGGATTTTTTAAAAACACCCTCGCAATTGAAATTCTCTGTTTCTGACCGCCTGAGAGCTTTAAGCCTCTTTCGCCGACATATGTATCATATCCTGAGGCAAGCTCTGAGATAAATTCGTGAGCCCCTGCCGCCTTTGCGGCTTCGATAACCTCTTCTCTTGTTGCATTCGGTCTTCCATAGAGAATATTTTCATAAACCGTGCCCGAAAACATATGCACATCCTGCTGAACCACGCCGATATTTTCTCTTAAAGAAGAAACCGTCACATCCTTTATGTCAACGCCGTCGATTAAAATTCTGCCCTCAATACAGTCATAAAATCTCGGTATAAGGTTACAGAGAGTAGTTTTTCCACCCCCTGACGGACCGACAATTGCAATGCTTTCGCCCTTTTTAACATTAATGTTTATACCTTTTAAAACCTCGTGAGAGCCTTTTTCATAACGGAAGCTTATATTTTCAAGCTTTATATCGCCTTTGACATCTGAAAGCGGCTTTGCGTTTTTGCTGTCGGTAATATCCGGCTCAATTTCCATAATTTCGTTAAAGCGTTCAATTCCCGTCATACCTCTTTGAAACTGCTCACTGAATTCCACGATACGTCTTACCGAGGTAATAAGAGTCTGAATATACAAAAGATAAGTAATAAGGTCAGCCGGAGCAATTCTGCCCTTTATCATAAAGGCTGAACCGATTGTAATTACGCCTATGTACAGAAGTCCGTCCGAAAATCTTGTTCCCGACTGGAAAAGAGCCATATATTTGTATGCGTTTTTCTTGGTCTGAAAAAACTCTGTATTCCCTTTTCCGAGCTTCTGTTTTTCACGTTCCTCCGCCGCAAAGCTTTTCACCACACGAATGCCGAGAAGTGTGTCCTCAAGCTCAGCGTTCAGCTCACCGATTTTCACCCTCTGCTCCTTAAAGGCTTTTTTCATTCTCTTTCTGAGAACTGCCGCCGAAACACCCATAACGGGAAGCAGTAGAAAGAGTATAAGAGTAAGAAGCGGATTTATGGGGAATAGAATGCAGAACGAGCCGATTATTTTTATCCCTGCAATAAAAAACTCTTCGGGACAATGGTGCGAAAACTCGGTTATATCAAAGAGGTCGCTTGTAACCCTTGACATAATCTGACCGACCTTTGCATCGTCATAGTAGCTGTTTGAGAGCTTCATAAGGTGGGAGAAAAGGTCTCTTCGCATATCGGTCTCAAGCCTTGCACCCATAACGTGTCCCATATCCGCCATAAAATAATTAGCGGCTGTATCAACAAGACGAAGAAACAGATAAAACGCACCGAGCCTTAAAACCGTGGAAAGCAAAAGCTCCGCTCCGCTTGTAAGCGCTGTCTGCGTTATATAGCGGACAATAAGCGGAAACACAAGCTCGCACAAGGTCGACAGTGCCGCACATATAAGGTCTAAAACTATTATTAAGGTATATGGTTTGTAATATTTTACAAATTTTCTAAGCATTGTATTTCCTCTATGACTATTTTAAATTACGGCTTCACTACACTGATAGCAGAAATTTCGCCTGTTGTTTCTGCATATTTACTTCCTATAATAAAGGTTGAGCCGACATAGAGAGCCTTGTTATCCTTTGTATAATATCCAGAATCGTTTATGCTTCCGTCAACTCTTACCGTAACAACAACCGTCTGCCTTTCGGGAACCTCGGAAAGTACAAGTCTTCCGTCTGTAAGCTCCTGTTCCTCAAAATACGCCTCTGTTTCGGATGAAATAATTTCGCCCATATATTCCTTAGTCTGTGTATC
>JAZQLM010000037.1:0-5191 GCA_045542655.1 Clostridia bacterium
TTAAGAAGCCATGCCATATTCTTTCCAAGCATACGCATGGTTTGCATCCCTTCTTCATCCTTATGAACATCTTCTGCTTTACTTCCGTGAACCATATTCCAATACTGCGACGACACAACAGGCATATTTCTTATTGTAAAATATTTGTTAAGCTGGTCAAAAGCCGCAGATGCTCCGCCTCGTCTACACGACACAACTGATGCTCCAAGCTTATAATTAAGCTCGGGACAAGCCATAAAAAATCTGTCCATAAAGCTCGTTACCATTCCTGACGCTGATGCAAAATGCACAGGCGAACCAATGATTATGGCATCTGCTTCTTCTGCCTTTTCGATAGCAATATTCAATCCGTCTGTATCACCGAATACACATTTACCTGTTTTTTTACAAGCACCGCAGCCTATACATCCACGACCACTCACATTAACCTGAAAAATTTCTCCGTCAATTCCTTCGCTTTTCAAGGCGTTTAAAACCTCACTAAGTGCAGTATAAGTACAGCCCTCCTTATGCGGACTTCCGTTAAACAATAAAACCTTCATAATAGACCTCCTGTTTAATTCTAAAATATTATATTTTCAAAACTGCAATTTATTACCTTTAATATGTCAGAAGTTTTAATTTTAACCTGGACTCCTCTTTTTCCACCGCTGAACATAATTTCATCAAGCTTAAGAGCTGAAGCATCAAATACTGTAACAAATTGTTTTTTCATACCGATAGGACTGCAACCTCCTCTTATATATCCGGTCACATTTAAAATATCCTTAACATTTATCATTTCAACAGATTTCTCACCAACAGCAGCTGCCGCCCGTTTTAAATCAAGCTCTTTATCGACCGGAACAACAAATACATAATGATTTTTTGTTTTCCCAACAGTTACCAGTGTTTTAAATGTTGACTCCATCGGTTCACCAAGCCGATTTGCGATAGAAATACCATCAAGAAACTCATCGCACTCATAATATATCGGCTTAAAATCAACACCTGCACGCTCCAGAATGCGCACAGTATTAGTTTTATTAATACTCTTTGCCATAATACTACCTCATAATTATTTTATGTCAAAAATATTTTAACAATAAATTTATCTTTTGTCAACAATCCCCAATATGTTTTTACAATGTATAAAACAAGCTTTTCAGGCAATAATTACTAATAAAGTACTGATGGGGTGTATATATGATTAAAAATGATACAAAAAAGGTTTATATAGTAAACAACTTAAAATCAGATTGTATAGAACAAGTAATATTTATATTACGGGAAAACAATGCCGTTAAAAGGGATTTACGCAACAACTCGGATATTGCTCTTGAAGCCGAACGAATTATAAATAACTATGCAAACGAGGTAAGAAATGCATCAAATACCTATTCAAAAAAAGGTGTAAAAAGAAAATCCAAAAAGAAATTTTCTGCTGCCGTTGGCTTTATATTAGCTGCAGTCGGAATACTGCTAATCACATCATTAATCATAAATAACTACTTTATTCTTTAAAACAAAATGGCTACAGAAAATGCTCTGTAGCCATTTAACCCTTAATTTTCAATAAATTTAAGGATTTCCTGAGGTTTTTCTATAATCACGTCAGCTCCTGCACTGCAAAGTTCTTCCTCGCCTCTGAAGCCCCACAAAACACCCACAGAAAAGAGACCTGCTGATTTTCCGGTATTCATATCAACACCGGTATCTCCTATATAGAGACAATCATCTTTTTTTAAATCAAACATATCAAGAATTTCAAATACACCTTGAGGATCCGGTTTTATAGGAACGTTTTCTCTTTGACCGAAAACAACATCAAAATAGCCTTTTCCAAAGAAAATATCAACTACGGATTTTGCCGCAAAATCAGGCTTATTTGAAAGCACTGCAATTTTAATATTATTTTTCTTAAGCTCAGCAAGAGTTTCTTTTATACCATCATATACCTCTGTCTTATAAAGAACATCGTTATCATATGACTTTGTATAGTCATCATAAACCTTCTCGAAAATTTCACTACTTTCGCACTTACAAAAATCAAGCATACGCTTAACCAGAATTTTTGCACCGTTGCCTACAAAATATTTATATTTATCAACACCAATCGGTGGAAGTCCGCATCTACTGAGTGCATTATTACCGTAATACTCAATAGTATTTATTGTATTAAGCAGGGTTCCGTCCAAATCAAAAATACAGCATTTCTTCATCTTATCTGTCCTCTCATTCTAAAATAAATTGACCAAAGCATTCAGGTCTGTGAAAATCCGGTTTTTCACAAGTGATAGGATAATATGTAATATAATGCTCCTTTTTGGTATCCTCACCGCATTTATATAAATTTCCACGCATTTCTTTCGTGTAGCCGCCAAAAATTTCGTTAATAAGCTCAAACGGAATAACAAACTGAAGTACCCATTTCTTTTCGTCGACATAGGTCTGTACGTTAAAATATTCCTTGTTTTTATCAGGATGAATACCATCAAAACGTGAACTCCTGACGCCAAAATACATAGTACCAAAAGGATTAAATTCAAAATTAAAATATCTCTTGTCGTCCTTATTCGGTGAAATAAAAATTTCCATACAGCTGTCACAGCAAACTCTTCCGTTCTGTTCCTTAACACGTGCGAGCAGAGGATTTTCGTCAGTTTCAAACTGAATATAAATTCCGTAATCATTATACAGAATTTTGCAAGTAGTCTTTGGGATATAATCAAAGCCTTCCCAGTTCAGAGTTTCTATTTTAGCAATCTCTGCCCTGCTCCAAAAAGGATCATTTATTGATGAAATTTGCTTTGAAATTTTTCTTATTGTATACAAATTAAACACCTACCTGCTAAGTTTTAAATACACTTGTATTTTATCATAAAATTTCTAAAAAGTCAATTACAGTAACTAAAATAAGGAATATATTATATTTTTTTGGAAATTATATTATGTATGCTGTAAAATCAATCTTTATACTGTTCTAAAAAATTTTTTCAGGCATATACTTTTTATATCTATTAAGTGAGTATACGGATATTTTAGGGAGTGAATAATAATATATGAACAATTTTGTTTTTACCGAAAACAACAAAGTATCTATTTGCGGTGTTGTTTCAAGTGAGCCTGTTTTTTCTCACGAAGTATATGAAGAAAAATTTTATATTTTTACCTTGGAGGTTCCAAGACTGAGCGATGTTAAGGACTACATTCAAGTGACTGTATCTGAAAAGCTTATGTGTTCCATAAATTTAAATATTGGCTTAAAAATCAAAATAACCGGACAATTCAGGTCATATAATAATTTTTCAAACATCGGAAATAAGCTTATATTAACGGTCTTTGTAAAGGATATAGATGTCTTTACTCAGGATAGCGAAGAAGATTTTTTTACAAATCCAAACCAGATTATTTTAAAAGGATTTATATGTAAAGAGCCTGTATACCGGACAACACCGTTTGGCAGAGAAATTACAGATTTACTTATTGCCGTGAACCGTTCATACAACAAATCGGATTATATTCCCTGTATAGCCTGGGGAAGAAATGCAAAGTACGCATCAACACTTTCAGTAGGTGACAATATCATAATAACAGGAAGAATACAAAGCAGGAATTATCAGAAGAAAATCAGTGATGACGAAATAGAAAATAAAACAGCATACGAAATATCAATTTCAAAAATTGACGCAAACAAATAACTTTACAAACAAAAAAATGGTGTGACACTTAATCGTCAACACCATTTTTGTTTGTAAATGCAAATAAAGCACTTCTTCCCTCTGTTTTTATAAAAACAGGATTAAATCCTGCACCATATAACTCTGCCGCAAGTGCAAGCTGTGGAATTTTAAACCTGTCTGAAATTTCTGAAAAACCAAAATCAAACTTATTTATAAAGATATTTTTTGAAATTTTGATTGAATAATTATCAAGCTCAAAAACCACATCAAAGCCCGAAATGCCATATTCGCAATTAATATGGCTAAAAACAGCACCGCAATTTTCGGAGATATACGAACACAGAAGCTTTGCTTTTTCAACGTCATTTGTATAAATACAACACTCAGAACACCAAAAACATATTGTCTCCAGACGTTTTTTATTTACAACCGACAAATCCCTCTCAACAAGCAGCAGTTTTTGTTTATATGGCTTTATATCGTTCTTTCTGACTAAATTTTTGTAAATATAAAATGCTGTCTCATAAAAAAACATCTTATGGGCTTTTGTATCAAAGTAATTTTCACATATTACCACATCACACATTTTTTCAAGCTTATTATAGGCTTTAGTCAGTTTCTTTTTATTACTTCTTCCACACAATTTTACGGAAATAATCTCAATTCCGTCAAGAGCCTCAGTTTTATATGAAATTCTTCCGCTGAAAGGATAAATTCTTTCAAACCACTTTCTTTTGCACCCAAATTCTATGATGCCTATTCTCATAAAAATCAGTTTTTATCAAATTCCTTTAAAACTTCAACCGCCATAGAAAGCTGTTCATCCTCCGAAAGTGAGACACCTGTAATACCTGCATATTTTTCCTCACTCATTTTTAATTCATAGTCAGGCTCTATGCCCTCTTTATCAATACACTTACCGGCAGGAGTATAATACCTCGAATCAGTTATTTTTATTATACTATCATCAGGGAAAACGAACGGAATTTGAGTTACACCCTTTCCGTAAGTTTTTTCGCCCACAAGCTTTGCCTTTTCGTTATCGCAAAGAGCACCGATAAGAATTTCACTTGCACTGGCTGTACCGCCGTTTGAGATTAAAACTATGGGAATATTTATATCACCATCTGAGGATTTATACTCATGCTTTTTACCGTTTTTGTTCATTGTATATACGATTTTCTTATCCTTTTCGATAAAAATATCAGCTATATTTACAGCCATCTCCATATAACCGCCGGGATTGTTTCTAAGGTCAATTACAAGCTTTTTCATTCCACTATCAACTAGAGAATTAAAACCATCTGCAAATTCGTCATATGTGTTTATCCCGAATTGGGTTATCTTAATATAACCATTTTCTTTGTCGAGCATTTCATATTCAACAGTCTCTCTTTTTACAACCGCACGGGTAAGTGTAATTTCAGAGGTTGTTCCGTCCGACTTTTTCAAAACAGTAAGTGTAACGTCAGTATCAGGCTTTCCCTTCATTTTTTCAGCAACAGCATCAAGGTCTTCACCGTAAACCT
>JAZQLM010000038.1:0-2177 GCA_045542655.1 Clostridia bacterium
CCTTCCAGTACCTGTATTTGATTTTCGTCATAGGCAGTGTTAATTTTCTGTTCCAAATCCGTCAATCCTTTCTGCTCTTTTATAGAGTGTTTGAGATGATATCTGTGAAATGTAAACTTTCGTTTTTCCCTTTGAATTACAAATTATATATGATTTTGGAATTTCATCCGAAACGTATTCTATCAGTGAATTTTTTTCACTTTTCTTTATAAATTCCCTTGTTTTTTTACTTATAGAAGTTGTTTCAAGGTCAAAAACAGCCACAATATCCTTTTTATTTAAAATCTTACCCTCACCAATATGAAGAAACATTTTAAAATCACCTTTTTTTCCTATATAGGAATTTGCGTAACTTTATCGCGAGCGACATTTGCCTTGTTTGAATTTAGTCGGGATGCGAAATGGGTGAAGCGGCACGCTTCTTTTGTACTTTTCCGTCTTTTATATTTATTATATTTGAGTTATATGATTTAAAGGAGTTTTCTATATCAGTGCAGGTTATTATAATCTGCTTACCCCTTATCTGTGATATAAGAAAATCACGTCTTTTTTTATCAAGCTCACTTAGTATATCATCAAGAAGCATTACAGGATACGACCCGCTCTCCTCTTTTATTATTTCCATTTGTGCCGATTTAAGGCTTAAAATTGCAGTTCTTATCTGTCCCTGACTTGCATAATTTTTTGCATTTTTACCGTTTATACTAAAATCTATCTCGTCACGGTGAACTCCAACCATACAAAAAAGGTTTTCTTTTTCCTTTTCTTTGTATTCTTCAAGCTTATTAAAGAAATTTTCCTTTATTTCATCTGCGTTTTTACCCATCTTAACAGATGGATTATATTCTATTAATAAATCTTCTTTTCCGCCTGATATATCGTTTTGATAAATTTTTGCCTTTTCAAGCACTCTTTCAATATAGCTGTTACGCATCATCATAATTTTACTGCCGCTTTCGGCGAGCTTTTCATTCCATATATCAAGCGTAGAATAATTTCTCTGTTTTAAAAGAGCTGTTTTCTGATTTAAAATATTTCTGTATTTTATAAGCTCCTTTATAAATTGAGGACGAAGGGGCATAATACCGCTGTCACAAAATTTTCGCCTTACCTCCGGCATTCCCTTTATTATGTTCATTTCATCAGGAGTAAAAAGAACACAAATGAAATTTCCAAGAAGCTGACTTGTTTTTTTAAGCTCTACCTCATTTAAGTAAATTTCTTTTCTTTTACCGCTTAAAAATTTTATTTCACCTTCATAATTTCTTTCATTACTTTCAAAATCAAGCTTTATACGGCTTTCCCTCTGACCTTCTTTTATTATTTCACGGCCGCTTGAACGAAAGCTTCTTCCGTATGAAAAATAATAAACTGCTTCAAGTATATTTGTCTTTCCCATTCCGTTGTCACCGCAGATTATATTTATTTCATCACCAAAGCTTATTTTTTCGTTTTCATAATTTCTGAAATTATAAAGCTCTATTTGTGAAGCTTTCATCCTATTTCATATTCCTCATCAAATATTTTAAATTTATCACCTTTATAAAGCTTTTTCCCACGGCGAAGCTCGATTTCACCGTTTACCTCTACATCACCGCTTAAAATCATTTCCTTTGCATGGGCACCGTTTTCGGCAACGCCGCAGTATTTAAGCGCACTGTCAAGCTTTATAAATTCTGTATTTATTTCTATTATCATAACTATTTTCCTTTTTATATACGTACCGGAAGAACCATAAACAAATAGCTGTCATCATCTGTTGAATTTATTATAAGAGGATTAAAGGGAGAATTCATTTTAAGCTCTATTTCATCACCCTCACACCTTGAAACTGCATCGTGAAGATATTTGTAGTTAAACCCTATCTCAAGGCTTTCTCCGTAATAATCACATTCTACAACATCATTTACTTTTCCGAGCACTGTTTCACAGCTTATTATAATTTTTCCGTCTTCAAATTTAAAACGAACACAGTTCTTACTTACTTCATCAATAATAGGCTCAACTCTTTCAATTGCCTTACTGAATGAATAGCAATCTGTCTTTACAATATATTTTGATTCAGAGGGAATTGTATTTCTATAGGAGAAAAATTCACCCTCTATAAGTCTTGAAGTAATTGTTATTCCTTCACCCTCTATAGGAGCATAATTTTCACTGAATGAAATATTTATATT
>JAZQLM010000039.1:0-1743 GCA_045542655.1 Clostridia bacterium
TGAAAGAGAAAGCTGCCGCATAATTTTCAGTGATGTTACCTTAAGTCAGTATTATACGATTTCAGGAGGCGGGAGTTCCTCTTCACTTCCCTCAAAATTTTTAATAATCGGCTGTGAAAAAAATAAGGTGGACTCCTTTACCCAGAACGCAACCGCAAAAACAACAAGCATAATTTCAGCCGATGGAAATAAATTATCGCTTCCGTCAAGCTTTTCTGTAATAGGCAAGAACAGCACACGGGTATTCGGTCCCTCACAAACCGGTAGCAGCGATGTATATACATTTTCGGGAATAGGCTGGGGACACGGCATTGGTATGAGCCAGTACGGTGCAAAGGCAATGGCTGAAGCAGGACTTACCTATGAGGACATTCTCACTCATTATTTCTCGGGCTGTGAAATAAAATAGTTTTAATTGAAAGGCATAACAATGAATACAAAAGATTTTTACTACGACTTACCCCAGGAGCTTATAGCACAGACTCCGCTTACGGACAGAACCGCATCAAAGCTTCTCGTTTTAAACAGAGAAACAAGGAATCTTGAGCATAAGCATTTTTATGATATAATTGATTATTTAAAAGAGGGCGACTGCCTTGTAATGAATAACACAAGGGTTATTCCGGCAAGACTTTACGGTGTTAAGGAAGGCTCGGGAGGGAAAATTGAGTTTCTGCTCTTAAAAAGACTTGAGCTTGATACCTGGGAGGTTATTTTAAAACCGGGCAGACGTGCAAGAGTCGGTACAAGATTTATTTTTGGTGACGGACTTTTAACCGCTGAAATAATCTCTTTAAAAGAGGACGGAGGCAGAATTGTAAAGTTTTTCTACAACGGTGTATGGGAAGAGATTTTAGATAAGCTCGGAGAAATGCCGCTACCCCCATATATAAAGGAAAAGCTCTCAGACCGTGAACGTTACCAGACGGTATATTCAAAAATCGAGGGAAGTGCCGCTGCTCCCACAGCAGGACTTCATTTCACCCCCGAGCTTCTTGAAAAAATAAATAAAAAGGGTGTAAGGCTTGCCTTTGTCACGCTTCACGTGGGACTTGGAACTTTTCGTCCCGTATCGGTGGAAAATGTGGAAAATCACGTTATGCACTCGGAATATTATGAGGTAAGCAAGGATACTGCCGATATAATAAACGAAACAAGAAAAAACGGCGGAAGAATTATCGCAGTCGGTACAACCTCTGTACGTACACTCGAGACCTGTGCAGAGGCTGACGGAACAATGAAAGCCGCAAGCGGTGAAACAAAGATTTTCATTTATCCCGGCTATAAATTCAAAACAGTAGATGCACTCATCACAAACTTCCATCTGCCGGAATCAACACTTTTAATGCTTGTTTCAGCCTTTTCGGATAAGGAAACCGTTATGACAGCCTACGAAGAAGCAGTTTCAAACCACTACCGCTTCTTTAGCTTCGGCGATGCAATGTTTATTAAATAATATTGTATTTGCCTATTGACATTATGTGTTTTATCACATATAATATAAATAAGGATAAATCAAAGGAGTTGATTACGCTGTTCGAAGTTGAGTTTTATGAAAAAAGCGACGGTACATATCCTGCCGAAGAGTTTATTCTTTCACAGGATATAAAAATGCAGACAAAACTATTTCGACTCCTTGAATTACTTGAACTAAAAGGAAATGAATTGCGTGAACCATATTCAAAACCGCTTTTGGATGGAATTTTTGAAATTCGTGCAATTCAGGGAAAAAATATAACGAGA
>JAZQLM010000040.1:0-2938 GCA_045542655.1 Clostridia bacterium
TAAAAACAGCGTGAGGTTTAAGATTGGTGACGGTAACATAGTTATTAGCTGTGGCACACTCTTAGGTAAGGTAAATGTTATTGTTGAATGCGATTACTTCGGAGAAGCCGTAGGAATAGGATTTAACTATAAATATCTCCATGATGCTGTTTCAAGATGTGAGGGAGATGAAATAGAGCTTAAAATGAATTCTCCCTTTAATCCTCTTATCATTAATTCAGTAGATGACGAGAGCTGTCTTTTCATGGTTCTTCCCGTGAGAATATAAGGTGTTGAAAAATGGAAAAAATAAGTATAAAAACAGAATTTATAAAGCTTGACAGTGCTCTTAAATACTCAGGTATTGCAGAAAACGGAGCACACGCAAAGGAGCTTATTTTAGATGGAGAAGTAAAGGTAAACGGAGAAATTGAGCTTCGCCGCGGAAAAAAGCTTTATAAAGGAGATAAATTTGAAATTTTTGATGAGGAATATGAAATAGAATGAGAGCCTCAGAGTTAAATCTTTATAATTTCAGAAACTACGAAAACGAAAAAATTTCTTTCGGTGATGAAATAAATATAATATACGGCGATAATGGTATGGGAAAAACAAATATACTTGAGGCTGTCTATTATTTTTCATACGGAAGAAGCTTCAGAAGCGTAGGTCGTGAGGTTATAAAAGACGGAGAGAAAGAATGTGCTATATCCCTTAATTTTGAAAATGAAGAAAGAAAATATGAGGGAAGAATAAAATTTTTAGGCGGAAAAAGAAAAGAAATATATATAAACGACATCGAATTAAAAAGGACAAGTGAGCTTTTAGGTAATTTTATATGTGTTCTTTTCACTCCCGATGAAATGAGTATAATAAAGGGAATGCCTGAAATGAGGAGAAAATTCTGTGACAGTGCAATAATGCCTCTTCGCCCTCAGTTTATAAAAGAGCTGATAAGATACAGAAATATAGTTAATCAAAAAACTGCTCTTTTAAAATCAAGAGATTATAAAACTTTAGATATATGGAATGAAAAGCTTTCCGAATCGCGAAGCAAAATAATGATGATGAGGTCAAGCTATATTGAAAGGGTAAAGGAAAAGGCGAAAGAAATACAAAAAGAGATTTCAAATGAAAAAGAGGACCTCGAAATTATATATAATCCGTCTGTTAAAATGGGCGGTGACATTATACAAACCAAAGAAAATTTTATAAATAAGCTGAATGATTATACACAAAAGGAAAAAGAAAATTTTTTCTGTATGGCAGGCGTTCATCGTGATGAAATAGACTTTTTAATAAATGGGAAAAACGCAAAAAGCTATGCAAGTCAGGGGCAGATAAGGACAGCAGTGTTATGTCTTAAAACAGCTCAAATGGAGATAATAAAGGAAGAAACGGGAAATTATCCCGTAATGCTTCTTGATGATATATTGAGTGAGCTTGATAAAAAAAGGCGTGATTTTTTAATTAGTCAGATAAAAGGGAAGCAGATAATAATAACATGCACCGATATTGAAAATTCATTCATAAATGAAAATTCAAATATTATAAAAATCAAAGACGGCAAAAAGGTGATATAAAATGTTTCTTCATATTGGAGAGGGAAAAGTTTTAAGAAAAAAAGAAATAGTGGGAATCTTTGATTTGGAAAACACATCGGTAAGTAAAAAAACAAGAGAATTTCTCCGCAAAAGCGAAAAAGAAAAAAAAGTAGAGTATTTAGGCGAAGAAATACCAAGAACATATGTGGTAACAAAGTCAAAAGAAAAAAAGAGTGTTTATATGACGCAGATTTCTGTACAGACACTTATTAAAAGAGCGGAAAGGAATGAGTCTATTGGAACAGAAAGTTAATAATTCATATGACGAAACCCAAATTCAGGTATTGGAGGGTCTTGAAGCCGTAAGAAAAAGACCCGGTATGTACATCGGATCTACATCTGCAAGGGGTCTTCATCACCTTGTTTATGAAATTGTGGATAACAGTATAGATGAAGCACTGGCAGGATACTGTACACAAATTGATGTAACAATAAACGAACACAATTCAATCACCGTAAAGGATAACGGCCGTGGTATGCCCCACGGAATTCATCCTAAAATGGGAATTTCCACAATAGACGTTATTTTTACCGTTCTTCATGCAGGCGGAAAGTTCGGCGGCGGCGGATACAAGGTATCCGGCGGTCTTCACGGCGTTGGTGCTTCTGTTGTAAATGCTCTTTCCACAAAACTTGAGGTAGAGGTACACGACGGAGAAAATATATGGTTTCAGAGCTATAAGAGAGGTGTTCCCGACGGAGAGGTTCATACCATAGGAAAAACGGACAGAACAGGCACACAGGTTACTTTCTGGGCAGATGGAGAAATTTTTGAGGAAACAGTTTATGATTATGATATTCTTCTTAAAAGACTTCGTGAGCAGGCATTCTTAAACGGCGGTATAAAAATTATTTTCAAGGATGAAAGAGAAGAAAAGAGAGAGGAAATCCTCCATTACGACGGAGGTATTAAAAACTTCGTTTCTTATCTTCTTGATGATAAAAAGAGCAGAAAAGATACTCTTATGGAAATCCACCCCGAAGTAATATATGTAAGCGGTGAGAAAAACGGCTCTGTGGCAGAGGTAGCACTTCAGTGGAATAACGGATATGATGAAGTAATTGAGTCTTTTGCAAACAATATTTCAACTACCGAGGGCGGTACTCACGAAACAGGCTTTAAAGCGGCTCTTACAAAGGTACTTGTAGAGTACGGAAAGAAATATAAAATAATAAAAGATAATGAGGAGCTTACAGGTGAGGACGCAAGAGAAGGTCTTATTGCCGTAATTTCCGTGAAGCTCGAAGAACCGCAGTTTGAGGGACAGACAAAAACAAAGCTTGGAAACAGCGAAATACGCGGACTTGTGGAAAATATGCTCCGTGAAAAGCTTGCAGATTTCCTTGAAGAAAAT
>JAZQLM010000041.1:0-2464 GCA_045542655.1 Clostridia bacterium
AAAGGAGCTTGGTAAGGTTATAAATGAGCTGAAGCAGTACGCTGAAAAGGCTTTGCAAGAAAAGCAGGCTGAAATAATTAAGCTTGAAGAACAGAAAATGATTGACTCTGCTGAAAAATACGACATAACACTTCCGAGTGAAATGAAAAAAGGATCATATCATCCTATAACTGTTATACAGCGTGAGCTTGAGTCAATTTTTGAAAGCATGGGCTTTACTATTGAAAATTATTATGAAATAGTGGACGATTACCACTGCTTTGAGGCTCTTAATATACCAAAGCACCATCCTGCCCGTGATATGCAGGACACATATTACTTAAGCTCAAATCAGCTTCTTAAGACACATACATCTGCCGCACAGAATGCTATAATGAAAAAGTACGGAGCACCGCTCAGAGCTGTGTTCCCCGGAAGATGCTTTAGAAATGAGTCTACCGATGCGTGTCACGAAAATACGTTCTTCCAGATGGAAGGCATAATGATTGATAAGAATATTTCTATATCAAACCTTATTTATTTTATGAAGACAATGCTTTCAGAGGTATTCAAGCAGGATATAAATGTAAGACTGCGACCGGGATTTTTCCCGTTTGTGGAGCCGGGCTTTGAGCTTGATATACAGTGTCTCATATGCGGCGGTGAAGGTTGCCCGTCATGTAAAAACTCGGGTTGGCTTGAGCTTTGTCCGTGCGGAATGATTCATCCTAATGTATTAAAAGCCGGCGGAATTGATCCTGAGGAGTATACAGGCTTTGCTTTTGGACTTGGACTTACAAGACTTGCAATGATGAAATACAACGTAGGCGATATAAGAGTATTCAACAGCGGTAATTTAAAATCGCTTTCGCAGTTCTATAACGAGTAAGGAGGGGTTTTTAATGTTTGTTTCAATGAATTGGATAAAAGAGTATGTAAATCTTGACGGACAGAATATTGAAGAATTAATCCAAAGGTTTACCCTTTCAACGGCAGAGGTTGAAGGGATTATATATAAAGGAAGAGAGCTTGACAAGGTTGTTGTTGGCGAGGTTGTATCCTTTGAAAAACACCCTGACTCAAAGAAGCTTCATCTTCTTAAGATAAATGCAGGCGACGGTATATATGACTGTGTCTGTGGTGCACCAAATGTTGAGCTTGGACAAAAGGTTGCCTTTGTAAAGGCAGGTGGAAGAGTTCCTGAGGGAGAAATTAAAAAATGTACTGTTGCAGGCTATCCGAGTGAGGGTATGTGCTGTTCTGAGGCTGAGCTTGGAATAAGCGATGACCACAGCGGTATTATGGAGTTTGATGAAGATGTGCCGGTAGGTGCAAATTTAAAGGACCTATACCAGATTGATGATATAATCTTCGAGGTTGATAACAAATCACTTACAAACCGACCTGATCTTTGGGGACATTACGGAATTGCCCGTGAATTTGCCGCTCTTACAGGACAGGAGCTTAAGCCTCTTTCACTTACTGTTCCTGAGTATTCAGGCGATGATTTTGTTCCGGTAAATGTTTTGGCAAAGGATACGGTTTACAGATATTCCTGTATGAAATTTGATAATATAAAAAGACAGAAAAGCCCTCTTGATATGAGAATAAGACTTTACTACTGCGGTATGAGGGGAATTAATTTTCTTGCCGACCTTACAAATTATATTATGCTTGAGCTTGGTCAGCCAATGCACGCATTCGATGCGAATAAGATAAGCAAAATTTCGGTGGGGAATCCTGAAAAAGAGCTTGTATTTAAGACTCTTGACGATACGGAAAGAAATATTGATACCGATACACTCCTTATTTACAATGATGAAACGCCCGTTGCTATTGCTGGTATAATGGGCGGTCTTGATTCTGAAATTATTGACGGAACTTCGTCTGTTGTACTTGAGTCCGCAAATTTTGACGGTGTTTGTGTAAGAAAATCGTCTTCACGTCTCGGACTTCGTACTGATGCAAGTATGAGATATGAAAAAATTCTCGATCCTGAAATTACTCTTACTGCAATTTACAGATTTGCAAATCTGTTATTTACCTACGATGAAGGTGCTAAGGCTACATCTTCGATAACCGATGAATATATTAAAAAATATCCTGTGATTGAACTTAAATTCAATAAGGAATATGTTGACAGATATACGGGTATTGATATTGAAAATGACAGAATTGTAAAAACGCTTACGCTTTTGGGCTTTGATTGTGAATGCAGAGAAAATAACTTTACAGTAAAGGTTCCGTCTTGGAGAGCAACAAAGGACGTTACTATCAAGGCAGATATAATCGAAGAGATTACAAGAATTTACGGCTATGACAACTTTGAAATAACCACAACGAAATCAAGCCTTGTTCCTGTAAGAGAATCTGTGGAAAAGAGAGAAGAGCGACGTACTAAGGATATTCTTGTTCAGAAGTACAATCTTAATGAGGTTCATTCATATATCTGGTGTGACGGTAAGAAATATAAAAAGCTTGGTAT
>JAZQLM010000042.1:0-11870 GCA_045542655.1 Clostridia bacterium
CCTCTTATAACAGGAAGCTTCCATATTTTCTTTCTCCTTATATCGCCTATATCCTTTACCTCTGAAACAATTTCACCGTCAAGTTTTCGGACGCTTGTCGCAATTTTTTCAGGTCCTTTCATCATAACACCCTCTATTACGGCCTGTCCGCCGATAGAAGTCTTATGTATACAGCAATCTTTCTCTTTTTTCATATCATAACCTCACTTTCCAACCGATTACAAAAGCAATTCCCCGCTGTCAAGAACAAGGGTAAAAGGTCCGTCATTTACAAGCGAAACCTTCATATCAGCACCGAAAACACCGCTTTGTGTACGTTTAAACAATTCACGGCATCTTTTCAATATATACTCATACAGAGCCTCTGCCATTTCAGGACTTCCCGCATTTATAAAGCTCGGTCTGTTACCCTTTTTTAAGTCTGCACACAGAGTAAACTGAGAAACAACAAGTATCTCTCCGCCTACCTGATCTATGCTTAAGTTTGTCTTTCCGTTCTCATCTTCAAAGATACGAAGCCTTGCAACCTTTTCTATCATTTTATCGGCAACAGCCGTATCATCCTCGTTTGAAATCCCCACAAGCAAAAGATAACCCTTTTTTATCTCACCTTTAACTTCACCGTCTACCTCAACCTTTGCCTTAAGAACTCTTTGCAGTACAAACTTCATATTTCCCCCTAAAACGGTATGACAATCGTCTTGTTTTCCTTAGATTCACGATAAATAACAAACTTTCTGCCAATGCACTGAACAGGATATGCACCCGTCTTTTCACATATTTCGTTGCAGGTTTCCTTAACATCAAGGAATGAATTTTCAAGCACCTTTATCTTTATAAGCTCATTTGCCTCAAGTGCCAAATCAATCATTCTGACAGTTCCTGCATCAACTCCGTCTTTTCCTATCTGATATTTTGCATCAATGCCGTTTGCAATTCCTCTTAAATACGCTCTTTGTTTACCAGTCATTTTTATCTCTCATTTCATTTGTTTATTTAATTACTATATAATAATATCACATTACTTCGGTAAAAACAATAGATTTTACAAAAAATTAAAATATTCACAGTGAAATTTTATAGGCCTCTTTTGTAATACCTTTAAAATAGTCAAATGCACGAAAAGCATCCAACTCTTCCCTGAAAACTCCGAATACAGACGGACCGCTTCCTGTCATCATTGAAAAGAATGCTCCATACTCATACATTTTCTCTTTATACTTCTCTATCTCATCATAGCTTTTTGCTGTCACCGCTTCAAGGGTATTTCCAGAATACTTTTTAAAACATTCATACTCACCGCACCTAAGCGCTTCAATTAATTTTTGGGTATCAGGGTGAACCGTTTCCGAATTAAGCACAAGATTTTTATACACCCACATCGTTGAAACGGAAAATTCAGGCTTTGCCACAACCAAAAACACATTCTTCATTGGCTCAAGTGGAGTAAGTATCTCACCAATTCCTCTGCATAGACAACAACCGCCTTTTATGCAAAACGGCACGTCTGCTCCTACTTTCTTTGCAATTACAAGTAGCTCATCTTCCGACAGCAAAGTACCTTCAATCTCATTTAAACCCTTTAAAACACCTGCTGCGTCCGTGCTTCCACCTGCCATACCTGCTCCCTGCGGAATATTTTTTTCAATAAATATTTTAACAGCTCTTTCCTTTGAAACAGCCTCATAAAAAAGCTTTGCCGCCTTATAGCAGGTATTTGACTCATCACAGGGAACACTTTTGCTGTCCGACAGTATCTCAATACTCTCACCCTCAGATACAGTAATTTTCACCTTATCAAATAAATCAACTGTCTGCATAATCATTTCAAGCTCATGGTAACCATCAGCCCTCTTACCCGTAACATCAAGGCTTAAATTGATTTTAGCGGGACATTTAACCTCAATACTTTTCATTTTCTCTCCTTTGTCACTATCCGTAACACTACAAAAAGGAGCAAACGCTCCTTTTTGTATTATTCATTTATTTCAGTTTCTTCTAAAACCTCATTTTCGGTTTTTTCATTAAACAAAGCTTCAAATTCTTCACCATCAATTTTTTCCTTTTCCAAAAGAAGCTCTGCAACCTTATGGAGCTTATCGTTTTGCTCTTTTAATATGCTCTCACATCTTAAATAACATTCGTCTATGATTTTCTTAATCTCATCATCAATCTGAGCCGCAACAGCCTCGCTGTAATCCTTAGTGTGACCGTAATCACGACCTATAAATACTTCATCATTACTGCCACCGAAAACTCTTGAGCCAAGCTTATCACTCATACCGTACTTCACAATCATATTCTTGGCAATATTTGTTGCACGTTCAATATCATTTGACGCACCTGTGCTTATGTCATTAAGAACAAGCTTTTCAGCAACACGTCCGCCAAGAAGTGATATAATTTCCTCTATCATTTCCGTTTTAGACATAAAGGAAGCATCCTCCCTCGGAAGCGAGAGAGTATATCCGCCAGCTCTGCCTCTTGGAATAATAGAAACCTGATGAACTCTGTCCTGTGTAGGAAGCATCTTTGAAACAACCGCATGCCCTGCTTCGTGGAAAGCAGTAAGCTTTCTCTCCTTTTCAGTTACCACACGGGTTTTCTTTTCAGGACCTGCAATAACCTTCATAATTGATTCTTCCAAATCAAACATAGTGATTTTCTCCGCACCTGCACGTGCCGCACGAAGTGCCGCTTCATTCATAAGATTTTCAAGGTCTGCACCTGTAAATCCTACAGTCGTTTTAGCCAGTATATCAAGCTTTACATCATCAGCAAGTGGTTTACCCTTTGCGTGTACATTTAAAACTGCCTCTCTTCCCTTAACATCAGGAGCATCGACTAAAATCTGTCTGTCAAAACGTCCCGGACGAAGGAGTGCTCTGTCGAGAATATCAGGTCTGTTTGTTGCGGCAATTATTATAACGCCTTCATTAACACCAAAACCGTCCATTTCAACAAGTAGCTGATTTAAGGTCTGCTCTCTTTCATCATGGCCGCCGCCGAGACCTGCACCTCTCTGACGTCCTACTGCATCAATTTCGTCAATAAATATAATACAGGGCGAATTTTTCTTAGCCTGTTCAAAAAGGTCACGAACTCGGGAAGCTCCGACACCGACAAACATTTCCACAAAATCTGAACCCGAAATTGAGAAAAACGGAACGCCCGCTTCACCTGCTACCGCCTTGGCAAGCAAGGTTTTACCCGTTCCCGGAGGTCCTACCAAAAGGACACCCTTAGGTATTCTCGCACCGAGATTTCTGAATTTTTCAGGTTTTTTCAAAAACTCAACAATTTCCTTAAGTTCTTCCTTTTCTTCATCAGCTCCGGCAACATCATCAAAGGTTTTTCTTCCCTTTTCATCAGTACTCACCCTCGCCTTACTCTTTCCAAAGCTCATTACACCTCTGCCGCCGCCCTGTGACTGCTGCATAAAGAATACCCAGAAAATAATCATTATTACAATAAGACCGAGTGACGGCAAAATACTCAGCCACCACGGGGCAGTTTTAGGCTCAGGCGTATCCACCTTTAATGTTCCCGCCTTAACCTGTTCTTCGATTTCCTTACCAACACTTTCATAAATCGCATAGTAACCGGGCGTTGCGACCTCAAGCTTAGTACCGTCATTTAGTGTAACATAAGCTGTTGTATCAACAAGCTGAAGCTCACTCACACGACCGTCCCTTACCATAGAAACCAAATCAGAGTATATAAACTTGGTCTGGTTCTGCGGAAATGACGTCATCACAAATATCAAAGTTATGATAAGAAATAAAAAGCAATAAAATCCTATCCCTCTTAAATGATTCTTCAAATTAATTTCCTAACCTTTCTCCCTTTTAAAAGCTCTTAAAATGCTTTACAGCAATACATCGGGAAGCTTTTCTGCAAAGCACAATGATTTTTAAATAAAACTCTCAACAAAGTATTATATTACCATATTTTATCCAAAATTACAATACATTTTTTATTTTTTAAAGAAAATTTAACAATTATAGTATTGACAAATATTGTGAACTAAATTAAAATACTTATTAAAGTATTTGTAAAACTTTTTATGTATTATTGAAAGGCAGGTTATTTTATGTCAAATAACAGCAAAAACAAGAAAAAATCTGCCGTAAAGACTGCAAATCAAAAGAAAATAACCGTTATAAGCATTGCCGTTGGCATACTTCTTGCGGCAATTATTTTTTTTGTTGCTTATGCAGCCGTAAACGGTAAAAACAAGGAGGAATTATCAATGAATACAGTTAAGGTTTTAGTAGAAATGGAAAACGGGAAGGACTTCACACTTGAATTATACCCCGAATACGCTCCCGAAACAGTGGAAAACTTTGTAAAGCTTGTAAATGACGGTTTTTATGACGGTCTTACTTTCCACAGAATTGTTGACGGCTTTATGGCACAGGGCGGCGATCCTGAAGGCACAGGTATGGGCGGAAGCAAGGATAAAATCAAGGGTGAATTTTCAGCAAACGGTTTTACTCAGAACACACTCTCTCACACAAGAGGCGTAATTTCAATGGCTCGTTCCATGGATTATAACTCCGCTTCAAGTCAGTTCTTCATCTGCTATGATGACGCATCCTTCCTTGACGGTCAGTATGCCGCTTTCGGTAAGGTTACGGATGGAATGGAAACTGTTGACGCATTTTTGGATGTTGAAAGAACAGCTAATTCAATGGGTGAGGTTGCAGTTCCCAAAACGCCTGTTGTAATGAAAAAATTATCTGTTATTGAATAATCGTATAAAAAGGGGATAAGCATATGAAAAAAATTACAACTATACTTCTTTTTGTTATTTTCACACTAAGCACCTTAACCGCTTTTGCAGCTCCGTTTACCGATATAGACGGTCACTGGGCAAAGGATGAAATAACAAAGGCCTACGAAAACAAAGCCGTAAACGGCGATGATGACGGTCGTTTCCGTCCCGATGACAACATTTCAAGAGCGGAATTTATGAAAATGACTACTGCCCTTCTGGCGGAAAAATTTGATACAGAAATTCCCGATGTTGAAAACAAGACTCACTGGGCAGACAAATTCTATAACTTTGCAGTTGTCAGCTATCTTCCAACAAATACCGAAGTAACCTATGACAACGTATCTCCCGCCGTGATGAGTAAAGAAAACTTTGATTTTCCCGTTAAGCGTTGGGAAATGGCATATATTTTAAGCGGTGCTTTGGAAAACGTGTACGGTATTAAAGTTGACGAAGTTCAGGGTATTAACGACATCGAAAGTATAAACAGTACTTACGATGAAACAGTTTCCTCTTCAATCAGAAATCTTATAAGTCTTGAAATAATAAAGGGTGATGAAAACGGAAACTTTAATGCTCAAAACAACGGTACAAGGGCAGAAGCTGCTGTTTTAATCAACAGAGCATCCGACCTTATGGATGAAGTAACCGAATACTACACAGCACTCCAGACTCAGCAGGAAGAAGCATATAAGCAAATGGAAGAAGCTCTTAAAGAGAGCAACGTAACCTACACCGACATTCCTTCAGGACACCCGATTGTAGAATTTACTATGTCAGACGGCAGAAAATTTGAGATAACACTTTATCCTGAGTATGCACCTCAGACCTGTGCAAATTTCCTTTCACTTGTAAGAAATAAGTTTTATGACGGTCTCACATTCCACAGAATAGTTGACAGCTTTATGGCACAGGGCGGCGATCCAAACGGAGACGGAACAGGCGGCTCTGAGGGTACGATTTTCGGTGAATTTGCCGCAAATGGCTTTGAACAAAACACTCTTCTCCATGAAAAAGGTGTTGTTTCAATGGCTCGCTCATCTCTTCCAGATTCGGCAAGCAGTCAGTTCTTCATCTGCTATGAAACACTTGAACATTTAGATGGTCAGTATGCCGCTTTCGGTAAGATAACAAAAGGTTTTGATGTTGTTGAAGACTTCTTAAAGGTTGAAAGACAGGCAAACAGTATGGGAGAAATTGCATCTCCTGTAACACCTATTAAAATCGGAAAAGCAGTTGTAAAGAAAAAATAAACACCAATTAAACTTTAATGGGCTGTAGAAAATTCTACAGCCCATTATTAGTGTACTTTTAGTATTTTTTATTCTTCTGTTGTATCTTCTGCCTTTTCTATCGGAGCAAAGCCGGGTGCCGGAGCAACAACAACTCTTCTTCTCGGTTCTTCACCTACGCTGTATGTTTTAACTCTTGAATCATTCTGAAGTGTAAGATGTATTATACGTCTCTGATTTGCTGACATAGGCTCTAAGGTAGTAGATTTCTGAGTTCTTACAACAGTCTTTGCAAGGCTTCTTGCAAGATTTGTAAGCGTTTCTTCACGTTTTTTTCTATAATTCTCTGTATCAATAGAAACCTTAATATATGTCTTTTTCTGTCTGTTCACATAAAGATTTGTAAGGAACTGTATAGAATCAAGAGTTTTTCCGTGGTTTCCTATCAAAAGTCCCATTTTGTCGCCTGTAATAACTATTTTGATTTCATTTCTGTCAAGCTTAACGTGAAGCTCATGCTTTAAGCCGATACGGTCGAGCATACCTGAAACAAAAAACTTCGCATCATCTACCGCTTCTTTAGGAATAACTATTTCCTTTTCTTCCTTTTTGTTAGCTTTTACAGGAGCTGAAGCCATCTCTTCCTTAGTAGTTTCTTCCTGCTTTACTGCATCTTTTTCAGCAGTCTTTAAAGGCTTTTCCTCAATTTTTTCAGCCTTTTTTTCAATTTTCTCAGGCTTCTTAGCCGCCTGAGTCTTTTTGTCTGCCTTTTCTTTTTTCGCCTTTATCCATGCACTGATTTCAACCTCAGAACCAAGAATAAAACGCATCAATCCCTTAGAGCTGTCACGAATAACCTCATAGCCGACTTCATCTACCGAAACCCCAAGCTCTTTAGCCGCAAGCTCAACTGCCTCATTTAGACTTTTTGCGGTTTTTTCTACTTTTTTTAACATTATTTATATCTCCTTCCAACAACTCAGCAGACAAATCGGGTACAAGGTACTTTGTAACCACAACCTGCTGAATAATTTGAATTATATTGCTGATAATCCAGTATAGACCAACTGCCGCCGGAAGCGTAAATGCAAACCAGGCTGAAAACAGCGGCATCATAACGCTCATAGTCTTCATTGTGCTTGCAGCAGAATTTTCTTTTTCAACCCTGTCAGCCTCAGCAACAACAACATTTTTTTCTTTTTTCTTTTCTCCGCCCTGCTGCATCACCGCAACCTTGCTTGAAGCAAAGGAGCTGAGACCTGAAAACAACGGAATAAGCCACAACAAAACCTTATCAACAGTAAGATTTGAAACACGTCCGACAAATACTCCAAGAAATTCATTAAGACTCGGTATTTCCGAAAGGTCAAGTCCGAAAAATCTGAAATCAATCAATTTAATAGTCTGATCCCAGTTTTTAATAAACGGATGCTCTAAAATTTCGGGATGGTTAAACAATTGCTGTGCAATAGAAATTTCGTATGTTCCGAAGGTATTATTTGCCATACTGCTTGAATAAGTAACCGGAACTATATTTTTGATACTTTCGGGAAGAAGACTTAGGTTAGCCTGTGCCCACGCATTAAAAGCTTCGGCAATTCTCCAGATATCGCCCTCTCCTACACCCATCATATACATAACAGGCTTTTTCACTACCCAGTAAAGGGCAATAATAATCGGAAACTGAATAAGCATCGGCAGACATCCACCCATAGGATTTATGCCGTACTTCTGGTAAATCTTCATTGTTTCCTGATTTAATTTTTCTTTATCGTTAGCATATTTTTTCTGAATTTCCATCAGAAGTGGCTGAATTTTCTGAGTTTTTGCCATTGATTTTTTCTGTTTAATATCAAGAGGCAAAAGCGCCGCCTTTATAAAAACGGTAAACAAAATTATTGCAAAACCGTAATTTCCGAATAATCTGTAAAATACATCAAGAATCCATCCTAATGCAATATATATATATGACACTTAATCACTCTCATTTCCTCTGTACTTAAAATTAAGGTACTGTATTCAAACAAATACCCACAAGGTACCCTTACGGATAATCTATTCCGCCCTTTGAAAGCGGATTACATCTCAAAATACGCCATAAGGCTTTAGCAAGTCCCTTAAAAGCTCCGTATTTTTTTATAGCAAGCACCGCATATTCAGAACACGATGGATAGAATCTGCAGCACGGTTTTTTCAGAGGCGAAATAAACCGCTGATATGCCTTTATTGTAAGCAACAATACCTTTTTCATAAATTCTCTTTATCTGCTTTCTTCCAAAATATCCATATCCTTTAAAATTCCTGTCTCCTTTGCAAGCTGAAGAAAAGAAGCTTCAAGCTTTTCAAAGGGAGCGGTTACGGTTCTTGTCCTTGCTACTGCAACTATATCAAAATCATTATGCAAATATTTTTTGTACTTTCTGTACAATGCTCTGATACGTCTTTTTGCACGGTTACGCTGTACAGCCTTTCCGATTTTCTTACTCGCAGTAATTCCAAAACCAGCGTCCTTTGAAACAGGACGGGCATAGAGGACAAGGTACGGCGAAGCAGATGACCTTCCTTTTGTATATACCCTTTTAAAACGGGTATTAAGGCGTAAACTGTTTATATCACGCATACAATACTGTAAATAGTCAAAAAGACGCCACAAGGCGTCTTTATGCTGACAATTTCTTTCTGCCTTTTAATCTTCTTCTTGCTAATACCTTACGTCCGTTAGCGGTTGACATTCTTTTTCTGAATCCATGTTCCTTGGATCTCTGTCTTTTCTTAGGTTGAAATGTTCTAAGCATCTTACGTCTTCCCTCCAATATATATTTTAATTAGTATTATCACTTGAACAACAGTATTTCAATTTTAACATATAAAATCAAATATGTCAATAGTTAATATGTTAAAATTTTTTTGAAAAAAATTTTTTTGACTTTTTTGGCACATATAGTTATTATTTTTACAGGTAAAACTACATTTTGTGGTTTTTTAAAAAATAGAAATTTTTTGTAAATTTTTTTACATTTTTCTTGTTGAAAAATGTTTAAAAGTCTGCTATTATATAATAACTGCGTTTATATACTGTATCTGTGAATGTATGTTTGCGTAACAACCATATTGTTATACAAACATACGTTCATTTTGTCAAATAACTATTATATTAAGGAGAGAAATAAACTTGAATTCACTTACAGAAATCTGGAACGAGGTTGCAAGCCAGCTTGCCGATGAGGTATCGGCTGTTTCATTTGATTCGTGGATAAAACCTATCGAGCCTGTATCTATTGATGATACAAAGCTTACCTTAAGGGTTCCGTTTGGCGTCAATAAAAATATGATAATGACAAAGTATTTTTCTTTGATAGAGAGCTGTCTTGAGTCGGTTACTTCAAAGAACTACGACATAAATGTTATAGTTGAAGAGGACGAAAAAAAGGAATACAATCCCGATGATCCGACAATGGTAAACAACGAGCTTAATCCGAAATATACCTTTTCCTCTTTCGTTGTCGGAAATAACAACCAGCTTGCCTACGTTGCTTCCCTCGCTGTTGCCGAGCGTCCCGGAAAAACCTACAATCCGCTTTTCCTTTACGGCGGAAGCGGTCTCGGAAAAACCCATCTTATGCAGGCTATAGGTAACTATTATCTTGAAAATTATCCAAATAAGAAAATTCTTTATACAACCAGTGAAAAATTTACATATGAGCTTGTTACCGCAATCAGGGAAAAGACAAATCAGGCTTTCAGAAACAAATACCGTAAGGTTGACCTTCTGCTTATAGATGACGTTCAGTTTTTTGCTAATAAGGAGCTTGCTCAGGAGGAATTTTTCCATACCTTTAACGCTCTTTATGAAATGGACAAGCAGATAGTGCTCACATCAGACCGTTTGCCGTCTGAAATACCACAGCTCGAAGTGAGACTCCGTTCACGTTTTAACAGCGGACTTTTAGCTGACGTACAGCCGCCTGATTACGAAACCCGTATGGCTATTTTAAAGAATAAAATTCAAAGTGAATATTTAACTGTCGATGATGAGATAATTGAATACATAGCAAACAATGTAAAATCGAATGTCCGTGACCTTGAGGGTGCGGTAAAGCGTATTTTACTGTATGCAGGAATTAAAAGAACGAGCAATATTTCAATGGACCTTGCAAGAGAGGCTCTGAGGGAAATTGTTACAACTCAGCCGAGACGTACCATCACATCTGAAGTAATAATTGACGAGGTTGAAAAGTACTTCCACCTTTCAAAAGGCTCTCTCGTTTCCAAGAAGCGTTCAAACGATATTGCATATCCGAGACAGATTGCAATGTACATATGCAGGGAAATTTTAGATGATCCATCCTTCCCGAAAATCGGCGAGGATTTCGGCGGAAGAGACCACACAACAGCAATGCACAATGTAAACAAAATAAAAGAAGAACTGCTTACAAATCCTGACCTTGAAGTTATTGTTCAGGAGATAATAACAAATATTAAAAAAGGATAGTTAAATGTTTCCCAACCTAAAAGCAAGGAGCTGTGACCTATGAAATTTTTTGATTGTATAGCTGCAATATCAACACCGCCCGGAACAGGCGGTGTTGCGATTATACGCATAAGCGGTGAAGAGTCTGTAAAAATTGCATCAAAAATTGTTTATGCCCGCAGCAGAAAATTACTTAATGAATTTGAAAGTCACAAATTAGTCCTTTCGGAAATAAAAACTCTAAAGACAGATACCTCCCCTTCTTCAGTTATTGATGAGGCTCTTGTTGTTGTAATGAAAGCTCCTCATTCATATACAGGCGAGGATGTTGTGGAAATTCAGTGCCACGGCGGTTACATTTCGGCGAAAAGGATATTGTCTGAGATTATCCGTGCAGGGGCAAGACCTGCAGAAGCCGGCGAATTTACACGCCGTGCATTTATGAACGGAAAAACCGACCTTGTCCGTGCAGAGGCTACAGCAGAGCTTATACACTCAACCTCCTACCTCGGAGCAGAAAATGCCGCAAAGGCTGTTACAGGAAGGCTGTCCGAAAAAATCAATTCACTTCGCAAGGAAGCACTTATGCTTGCCACACATATTTCTGCCGTATGCGACTATCCCGATGAGGTTGACGAGCTTGCGGACAATGAAATTTCTGTTAAAATCAAAAAAATCGAAGACGGCATAGACAAGCTTCTTTCCGGCTTTGATACAGGAAAAATACTCCGTGAGGGTATACGCACGGTTATTATCGGCAGACCAAATGTAGGAAAATCATCCGTCTTAAATGCACTTTTAAGAGAAGAGAAAGCTATTGTATGTGACCTTCCCGGCACAACAAGAGATATAATTGAAGATTATGTAAATATTGGCGGTATAACACTTAGAATAATGGATACCGCCGGTATACGCTTTAGCTCCGATACCGTTGAAAAAATAGGCATCGACAGGGCACTTGAGAGTATTTCAACAGCAGATCTTTGTCTTTTTGTTGTTGACTCATCTAAAGCTCTTGAAAAAGAAGATATTGAAATTTTTGAAAAGCTTAAGCATAAAAAGCATATTATACTGACAAATAAAACCGACCTTGGTTTAGCATTTGATATATCTAAGCTTTTAGAACTGCTCGGTACCGACAAAAACCAAGTTGTATCAACCTCAGTTCCTAAGGGCGGTATTCAGAATATTGACGAGTTGGAAAATAAGATTTCAGAAATGTTTTTAACCGAGGATTTTTCACCCTCCGAGGTTTATATTACAGGAGAACGCCAGAGAAACTCTCTGCTTCGTGCAAAAGAGTCCTGCGAAAACATAAAAAACGCTCTGGGCGGAGCATTTATACAGGATTTACTGTATGTAGACAAGTCGGAGGCCAAGCGGTCTTAGG
>JAZQLM010000043.1:0-7941 GCA_045542655.1 Clostridia bacterium
CTTTCTTGACTTTTATCTGAGGTTTGTGATATAATTAACCTACCAGTCTAAGTATCGGTGAATTAAGGTTATAAAAGAGGGATATTAAATGCTTTACAAAAAAATCAATGATATGAACATTTCAGCTCTTGTGCTGGGAACGGACTATTACGGCTATGAAAGAGAAGAGAAAGACTGCTTTTATATGCTTGATAAATATGTGGAATTTGGCGGAAACTGTATAGATACAGCGAATATTTATGCAGATGGAAATTCGGAGAGGCTAATTGGTAAATGGCTCAGAAACGTAGCAAGAGGCAGCGTATATATCTCTACTAAAGGGGGACACCCTACAGGAGATAAAAGTATTTCAAGGCTGTCCGAAAGAGATATAGAGGAAGACTTAAACATAAGCCTTGAAAGACTTGGAACGGATTATATTGATTTGTACTGGCTTCACAGGGATGATATTAAAAAGCCTGTTTCTGAAATAATTGAGGCTTTGAATAAATTTATCAAACAGGGAAAAATACGAAATATCGGTGCGTCGAACTGGACAGTGAAAAGAATAAACGAAGCAAATGGGTATGCTGAAAAAATGGGACTTAAGCCCTTTTGTGCCTCGCAGATAAAATGGAGTCTTGCGGTGACAAATCCTGAGTATGAAGATGATGTAACCCTTGTTGAAATGGACGGGGACGAATACGCCGGATACACTAAAAACGGAATTTCGGTATTTGCATACGCATCTCAGGGCAAAGGCTTTTTTTCAAAATATGCCTGCGGTGAGAAATTTCTTTCCGAAAAGGCGAGAGAGAGGTACTTGTGTGAAACGAATGTGAGGCGGTTTGAGCTTATAAAAAAGCTTGCCGATGAGAAAAATATATCTGTGAGTCAAGCGGTTGTATCGTATATATATTCAAACAGGGATATAAATTCATTTGCCATTGTCGGACCGAGGAATAAGGAGCAGTTAAACGATTGTCTTGGTAATACGGACATACTTCTGACAGATGAAGAGATAAAGCGTCTAAGCAGTATAAAATAATCTCTGTGCCAGCTTACTTTTTTAAATCACGGGCTTGTCTTGGTGTAAGATGAGTCCGTTTTTTAAATGTACGGCAAAAATGTTCAACATCATTAAAGCCGCATAGCTGAGAAACCTCCGCAACCGAATAGTTATGGTGCGTTAGAAATTCCTTTGCACGGCGGATGCGGACATTCATCAGATACTGAATAGGGGATATGCCAAGGACAGCCTTAAATACTCTTCTGAAATTTGTGTTACTCATAACACAAAGCTTTGCAAGGTGGGAAATGGAGATTTGCTCAGAAAAGCTGTTGTCTATATAATGAATTGCGGGAAGTACGGTGTGATAGGCGTTTTCGCCGACGTTATTTATAAGGTTGTTTTCAAGTATATCAGCAATCAGCTCATATAAAACCGACATACACCTAAGATTTGACATAGGCTCGCCCGAATTCCAAAGACTTAACAGATTTTCGCATTTTTCGGAAAAGCTTGTGAAATTTACAGGCTTAATGAGTACGTCCGAGTTAAAGGAGGAGTCGGGGGACAGGGTGAAATTTATTGTGTAATGAACAAACGGGGACTGATTTTTATTTGTAATGATATATGCAACCTTATCGGAGAAAAGTGCAGCTTCTCCGGCGTGAATTTTCTGTTCTGTGCCATCCTTGAAAACATAGGTGGATTCGCCGTCTATTGCGACAACAAGACCGCAGACGCCACGCCCTTCAATGTAGCTTGAGTAAATATTTCCGGGCAGATTTTCACGGTAGACAGCAAGCTCTATTTTACCTATACTTATGTGGTTTTTCTGATTTTCTGACATTGTTTTCGCCTCCCTTTGTTATGATACTATAAATTTTGTTTTTAGTCAATGATTTTGGACAGAATGTTCAATTTCTTGGTCATTTAGTTCATAGCTTTTTGATTTAATTTGTGTAAAATAAAAAATAGATTAAACCGAAAGGATGAGATAAAATGATTGAAAGAAAAAAAAAGAACAGCGAGAATAGGAATTTTTGCTGTAGCTCATGCAACGTACTGGGATCAGTTCGACGGACTTATAGATAATATAATGGGTTATCACAAGGACTTTTGTGAAATGACAAAGGCAAACGATGTTGAAATTGTGGACTTTGGAATGATTGATTCAAGTGAAAAGGCATATGCCGCTGTTCCGCAGATTTTAGCGGCAAATGTTGATGTTTTGTTCTGTAATATGGTTACATATGTTACTTCATCTGTTTTTGCTCCTATTATCAAGGAAGTAAATAAGCCGATGGTTCTGATAGCTCTCCAGCCGAGAGCGGCACTTGACTATACAAAGGCAAGCACCTTTATGCAGCTTGAAAATGATAATATTTGTTCCGTGCCTGAGTTTACAGGAGTTGCAATAAGACTCGGCAAAAAGATAAACGATGTTGTAATTGGTTGTCTCTATGATGATAAGGAGGCTGAAAAGGAGGTTGCCAAATGGTGTGATATTGCAAAGGTTCTTCACGATTTAAAGGGTGCAAGAATGGGGCTTATGGGGCATACTATGGAGGCTATGTATGATATGCACGTAGATCCTACAGCACTTTCTTCCGCATTCGGACTCCATGTTCCGCTTTTAGAGGTTGATGATGTGTTAGAGGTTTATAACACGATAACAGAGGAAGAAATTCAGGAGAAAATAAAGCTGATAGACGAAGAGTTTGATATGCCTGAGCCAAAGTCTGATCCTGTTACCTCAAAGCTTACCGATGAGGACAAGTATCAGGCGGCAAAATCTGCGGTTGCACTTGATAAGTTTGTGGAAAAGTATAACCTTACAGGTCTTGCGTATTACTACGAGGGCGGAGCGGAAAGTCTGCACAGAAAGGTTGCAACCACATTTATAGTAGGTAACTCAATCCTTAATGCACAGGGAATACCTATGTGCGGCGAGTATGATATAAAAACCTGTATTGCAATGCTTATAATGGACAGACTTGATATAGGCGGAAGCTTTGCAGAGTTCCATCCGTTTGATTTTTCAGAGGACTTTATTTTAGTAGGTCACGACGGACCGCATCACTTAAGAATTGCAGAGGGCAAGCCGGTCTTAAGAAGTCTTAAAAAGTATCACGGAAAACCGGGACACGGGGCTTCTGTTGAGTTTAAGCTCAAGGAAGGGCCTATTACAATGCTCGGCATAACCCAGACTGCAAACGGTAAATTCAAGTTTGTTATAGGCGAAGGTATATCTAAAAAAGGTCCGATTCCTCCAACGGGAAATACAAATACAAGAGGATTTTTTGAGCCTACTACAAAAGAATTTATTAAAAAGTGGGTTATGGAAGGCCCTACACATCACTATGCACTCGGAATAGGTCACCACGCTGAAACAATTGCAAAAATTGCAGATATTTTGGATATTGAATACGTTATAGTAAAATAAGAGGTATACATTATGGAATATAATGGAAAGAAAATTATGCAGGAAAATCCTTTGGCGGCGGAGAATTACAGACAATGCTATGTCGATGGAATTGACAGCTTTATAAAACGTATGAAGGACGAAAGTGCCGATAAAAGAAGAAAATTTGTATCTCCCGACGGTATCTGCGAAAATATTGAAAGATACCGCAGGGAATATGTGAAGATGTTAGGACTTGACAGGCTTGAAGGGAAAGCTTCAAAGCCTGTTGAAAAAGTCTTTGTGGGCAGCGATGAGGTTGCGGATATTTTTCGTCTTTCTGTCTGGATAACGGACGAAATTCCGTTTTATGCAATGCTCTTTATACCCCACGGGGCAAAGGAGGCTCCACTTGTTATAACACAGCACGGAGGCGGAGGAACGCCGGAGCTTTGCTCTGATATGAACGGAAAGAATAACTATAACCATATGGTTCAGAGGGTTTTGGAAAAGGGTGCGGTAGTTATTGCACCGCAGCTGCTTTTGTGGAGCCTGGAGGAAATTGAAACTCAGAGAAAGCATAATGTTGTATATGACCGTAAGCTTTTGGATTTATCGCTTAAGCGTTTCGGAATGTCCATAACCGCACTGGAGATAAAAGGCATAATGAAATGTATTGATTACGGCTGTGCTTTAGAAGAGGTCTGCCGCGATAAGGTTTCAATGATTGGACTTTCATACGGCGGATATTTTACACTCCATACAATGGCGGCAGATACAAGAATTAAATCAGCATATACAGCAGGCTGTTTTAATGACAGGAATGTATACGACTGGTCGGATTTCAGCTATCCGTCTTCTGCCGAAAAGTTCCACGATGCCGAGGTTGCGGCTTTATGTGCACCGAGAAAGCTTTATATTCAGGTGGGGAAAGAGGATGAGGTTTTTAACTATAAAACAGCTGTTTCTGAGTTTGAACGTGTGAAAGAATATTATAAGGCTTTTGACTGTGAGGAAAACCTGAAATTTTCGTTATGGGAAGGTGGACGTACGTTTTCTGACAGTAATGAAGGCTTTGATTTTGTTATAGCCTGACAAAAATAAAAGAATGCTGAAGGGGTGTAGCAAAATGCAAAAATCGGTGCGTCGAAAATCGTCGCACCCTACAAATTGTATTTTAGTAAAATGATAAATACAATATATGTAGGGAGCGGCATCTCCGACGGTCCGAAAAAGCATTTTGCCACACCCCTTTGTGTTTTGTGTAACCTTCAGAGCGACGAAAAAGTGCTTGACGTAATGCAGAGTTTTGAGTATAATAATATATAAAATGGGGTGGTTTAGCTTGGATTTGGTTTTAAAGCTTGATTTTTATATTCTTGATTTAATACAGAATTATCTGCGTTGCGGTTTTTTAGATGCCGTTATGGTGTTTTTTACACGCCTCGGAGATAGCGGAATAATCTGGATTGTGCTTACGCTCATATGCCTTTATACAGAAAAGTACAGAAAGCTCGGGACGGCGATGACCTTTGCACTTGTAATCGCACTTATTTTCGGAAATGAGCTTTTAAAAGAGCTTGTAAGACGACCGAGACCTTTTACCTACAGGGAAATAGAGCTTTTGATACCGCCGCCGTCGGGATATTCGTTTCCATCAGGACATACAATGGCATCTTTTTCAGCGGCAACGGCTGTCTGTCTTACACATAAAAAGTGGGGGAAATGGGCATTACTGCTTGCAGTGTTGATTTCAGTATCAAGGATGTATCTTTATGTACATTTTACTACGGATGTTATAACGGGGGCTTTGTTTGGCTGTTTGTTCGGCTATCTTGGAACGGCTCTTATTTACAGAAAATTTAACTTTTAATCAGGTGATTTAATGAATTTAAAATCTGCAATAAATAAATTTTCAGGACATTTAAAAACTGTATCTTCCCACAGGAGAATGGTTTTTTATCACGCAAGAAGGGTGGGAATACCTGTTCAGGGGCTTCTTCACGACTTGTCCAAGTATTCTCCGAGTGAATTTTTAGTGGGAGTTAAATATTTTGTTGGAAATAAAAGCCCAAATGAGGGGGAACGTCTTGAATACGGTTATTCAAAGGCGTGGCTTCACCACAAGGGGCGAAACAGGCATCATTTTGAATACTGGACGGATTACAGTCCGGTGCATAAAAAGGTTATGCCGGTTAAAATGCCACTTAAATACTGTCTTGAAATGTTTTGCGACAGGGTTGCGGCGAGCAAAATATACCAGAAAGAAAATTATAATGATTCCCACCCGATTGAGTATTTCTTAAGGGGTAAGGACAGACGATTTATACATCAGGAAACCTCGGATTTGCTTGAGGGCTGGCTATTAAGCCTTAGCGAAAAGGGTGAGGAGGAAACACTTAAATACTTGAGAAAGCTATACAAGTCCTTTAAAAAGGGCGAAATAACAGATTATTGATAATGATAGCCTGAATGTAATTGAACGAACTGCTATCAGGTAACAGAAAAGAGGATATATATTGTTTACAGCAGATAGTTATGATGTAATAGTAGTCGGCGGTGGTCACGCCGGTGTTGAAGCGACACTTGCTGCCGCAAGGCTTGGAATGAAAACCTGTCTTTTTTCAATTACTCTTGACCAGCTTGCAAATCTTCCGTGCAATCCGTGTATAGGAGGAACGGCAAAAGGTCATTTAGTGCGTGAAATTGACGCACTTGGGGGAGAGATGGGAAAGGCGGCTGATAAGACGTTTATACAGTCGAGAATTTTAAACCGTGGAAAAGGTCCTGCGGTTTATTCTCTGCGTGCTCAGATTGACCGAAGAAAATATCAGGAGGAAATGAAGCACAGGCTTGAGCTTTGTGACAATGTTCATATAAGGCAGAGCGAAATCTGTGAGGTGCTTACAGATGACACAGGTGCTGTTTCGGGGGTGGTTACCCGTGCCGGAACGAGGTATCTGTGCCGTGCTGTAATTATTTCCACAGGAACTTATTTGAAGGGGAAAATCTTTATGGGCGACTTTAGTATGGAGAGCGGTCCGGACGGTGTTTTCCCTGCGAATTATCTGTCTGAAAGTCTTAAAAAAATCGGTGTAGAGCTTGTTCGCTTTAAGACGGGAACTCCTGCGAGAGTAAACCGCAGAAGTGTGGATTTTTCACAGCTTGAAAGACAGGACGGAGACGAAAAAATTACGCCGTTTTCGTTTGAAACTACAGGTGAGCTTAAAAATCAGGCAGAATGTTATATAACGTATACCAATGAAAAAACGCATAAGGTCATAATCGATAATATACACCGTTCTCCCTTATACGGAGGCTCTATCACGGGAGTAGGCCCGAGATACTGTCCGTCCATTGAGGATAAGATTATGCGTTTTAAGGATAAGGAACGCCATCAGCTCTTTATTGAGCCTATGGGGCTTAATACGGAAGAAATGTATATACAGGGCTTTTCAAGCAGCCTGCCGGAGGATGTTCAGATAGAAATGCTGCACACTCTTCCCGGACTTGAAAACGCTCAGGTTACAAGAAATGCCTATGCGATAGAATATGATTGCTGTAATCCTCTCCAGCTTAAGCCTACACTTGAATTTAAGAATATAAGCGGTCTTTTTGGTGCCGGTCAGTTTAACGGAACATCAGGCTACGAGGAAGCGGCGGCACAGGGACTTATAGCAGGCATAAATGCGGCACTTAAGCTAAAGGGCGAGGAGCCGTTTATACTTGACAGAAGTGATGCGTATATCGGAACTTTAATTGATGACCTTGTTACCAAGGGAACAAATGAGCCTTACAGAATGATGACCTCACGTTCTGAGTACAGACTTTTATTAAGACAGGACAATGCCGATATAAGACTTACTCCCCACGGCTTTAGACTCGGTCTTATTTCTGAGGAGCGATATAATAAATTCCTTGAAAAAACCGAGGCGATAGAGAGGGAGATAGAACGCTTAAGAGGGATAGTTTTTCCGCCGTCAGAGGAAGTAAACCGTTTTCTTGAAGATTGTAACAGTACCCTTATTTCAACGGGAATAAAGGCATCTGAGCTTTTAAAAAGACCTGAGGTTACATACGAGAAAATGGCAGCTATAGATAAGGATAGACCTTACTTGCCCGATGATGTAGCCGAGCAGGCTGAAATCAGCATAAAGTATGAGGGCTATATTGCAAGACAGATGGTACAGGTAAATCAGTTTAAAAAGCTTGAAAACAAGAAAATGCCGGAGGATATAGATTATTCGCTTATTGACGGACTTAGAATAGAAGCAAGGCAGAAGCTTGAGAAAATAAGACCGGTATCACTCGGTCAGGCATCCAGAATTTCGGGAGTTTCGCCGGCTGATGTTGCTGTTTTAATGGTTTATTTGAAATCAAGATAAAGAAATAGGCTGTAGCAAAATGAAAAAGAGCGGTTTGTCGAAACCGCCTAACTCTACAATTTGTTGTACAATATATGTAGGGGACGATGCCCACATCGTCCCGAAAGAATCATTTTGCTACAGCCGCTTTTTATACTTTTCTACAAAATTTTTAATTTTTTCAAAGG
>JAZQLM010000044.1:0-1678 GCA_045542655.1 Clostridia bacterium
AGATTCGTAACCGCTGTAAATATATACTGAATTTTATACCACGTTGCCTTGCCCACTATTCCGTCCTCGGTAAGATTAAAGGTACGCTGAAAAGCCTTTACGGCGTCTTCGGTATTAACGCCGAAGTAACCGTCAGGCTCGGCAATCTTAGGAATAAGAGGATAGTCGTCGCTTATGCGGTTGAGCTGAAGCTGAATTTTCTGAACCGCCCTCGAGCTTGAGCCAAGTCGGAGCAAGGTGCCGCTAAAGGACTCGCTTATATCCTGAATGGGGGCATTGTCCACTATTTCTATGTTGTCACCGTAATAGTACCTTAAAATGTCATAGGGAATATAGCCTTGATTTGCAAGGTCAACGCTTCCCCACTGCGAAAGTCCGTCGCACTGAACCTCCTCCCCGTCACAAAACGCCGCAAACAAAGGCTCTATATTGCCTGTACGCCTTATATAATCGTTGAAAATCTCATCAACTATCCGTGAAATATCGCCAAATATATTCCTTCCCGCCACAAAGGACATATCGTAGGCGGTGGAATTTGTAATGTCAAAATCATAGCCTCTTGACCTGTACCACTCCGTGTAAACACGGTTTAAGGCATAGGAAATGATGGCATAAATATTTGCACGAAGTGAATTTTCCGGCCATGTCGGATAGATTTCGCTTGAGGCAACATTTTTTATGTATTCGGGGAAAGAAACAGTAACGTTTTGTGCATCAGAATCGGGCGGTCCAAGATGGACAGTAATTGTTGATGGTATGTACGGAAGTCCTGTCATATGCTACCCCCTGTTATCGTCGCCGGAATTTAACGGCTCGCTTATATAGGTTATTTTCTTTCCGGTGTATGTGTCAAGCGGAAGCGGTATCATAGGCACCTCTTGAATAGCTGTTATCCCCGGAAAAACCGGCACGTTTATCTGTTCTTCGGTGTAATAGCCCGGATAGTCAACCCTGATGTTGTAATTGTAAAAGCCCTGCGGCTCGTTGGGTGAGAGAGAATAGCTCTTTGACGGGGCAGGAAGCTCAATAACAGGCGTTCTGCCGTCCTGATTTGTAGTGAGAGTTCTCACAAGCTCCTCACGGCCGTCCTCCTCCCTTGCAATGGTTATATGTGCATCTTTAATCGGTTTTGTGAAGTCGGCTGTGTAAACCTGTACAACAAGCCTTCCTCTGCTTTCAGGCATATTCCCAATTGTGTTGCTGCTCTGAACCATAAAAATTCCTCCTTCTATTTTTATATAGTTTATTATATGCAGAGAAATTTTTTCTGTGAAAGAGAGGGAATTTAAAAAAAAGTGTTGACAAAACCAAGAAATGATAGTATACTATTATAGTATTATTTATAGGGGTATAGTTCAGCTGGTAGAGCGACAGTCTCCAAAACTGTAAGTCGTGGGTTCAAATCCTACTGCCCCTGCCACATAAAAATCCTTTGAAACTGATAGATTCAGAGGATTTTTTCTCTTTGAGGTGTACTTTGGGGTGTAATGCTTAAAAGTTTAATGACTCAGCGATTTTGTCATTTTGCCGAGCAGAAAAGTGCATATATCGGTTTGTGCTATTTAAACTTTTATGTCCTATATACTGAGATATTGAATATAAATTTTGGTTTTTATCCAATAAGTTTACGACAACAGAATGTCTTATATCATGCACACGTCCCTTTTTTAATTCAGCA
>JAZQLM010000045.1:0-3546 GCA_045542655.1 Clostridia bacterium
AATATATATGAAACGAAGTTCTTTATACCGCCGTCATAATGCAGAATTTCTTCTTTCTTTTCCTCACGGTCATCCTTGAAAATAATCTTTATACCGCCGTTTAAAAATGCCTGCTCACGAAGTCTTTTAAGGAGAACATCATAATCGTAGACTGTTTCTTCAAAGATTTCACCGTCTGCCCAGAATGTTACCTGAGTCCCTGTTTTATCGGTTTTTCCGATTGTGTGAACTTCGCCGTCGGGAACGCCTCTCTTATAGCTCTGGAACCATATATTTTCACCGTCGTGAACCTCTACCTCAAGCTTGGTGGAAAGAGCATTAACAACAGACGCACCAACACCGTGAAGACCGCCGGAAACCTTGTATCCTCCTCCGCCGAACTTACCTCCTGCGTGAAGAACGGTAAAAATAACGTCGATTGTGGAAATACCCATTTTGGGATGAATACCGTGGGGCATACCACGGCCGTTATCCTTAACGGTAACAGAATGGTCTGCGTTTAAGGTTACATTAATTTCCGTACAGTAGCCTGCCAATGCTTCGTCAATACTGTTATCCACAATTTCGTAAACAAGGTGATGAAGACCCCTTGCCGAGGTTGAGCCGATGTACATACCGGGTCTTTTCCTTACGGCTTCAAGACCTTCCAATACCTGTATTTGAGTTTCGTCATAGGAAGTGTTAATTTTCTGTTCCAAATGAGTCATTCCTTTCTGCTCTTTTCTGTAGTGTCTGGGTAGAAATATTGGTAAATACTACTTTTTCACCGTTTTTTCTATCTTCCAGAATGTATGTTTTAGGGATTTCGTATCCTACATATTCCGTGTTTCCTTTTTTCTCGTTGATACGAAGAAATTCCCGTGTTTTTTTACTGACGGAGGTATGCTCCAAATCAAAAATTCCTATTATATTCTTTTTTGATATTACCTTTCCCTCACCTATATGAAGAAACATTTTTACCGTCCTTTATTTCTATAATATTTACATTATCGTTAAAGAAATTTTCAATATCCGTACAGGTTATTATAATCTGTTTCCCCTTAATTTTTGATATTAAAAACTCACGTCTTGATTTATCAAGTTCACTTAAAATATCGTCAAGAAGCATTACGGGATATTCGCCCGTTTCTTCTTTAATTATTTCCGTTTCTGCGAGTTTAAGACTTAAAACTGCAGTTCTAATCTGTCCCTGGCTTGCATAATTTTTTGCAGGCTTGCCGTTTATGAAAATATCAATATCATCACGGTGAACACCCACCATACAAAAGAGGTTTTCTTTCTCTTTTTCCTTATATTCTGTAAGCTTTTCAAGGTAATTTTCCTTTGATTTCACAGACGGGTTATAAATAAGGGAAAGCTCCTCTTTTCCCCCTGAAATTTCGTTTTGAATTTCTCTGGCTTTCTGGTTTATTCTTTCTATATAACTTTCACGGAGAGTCATTATCCTGCTTCCCGTTTCGGCTAATTTTTCATTCCATATGTCCAAAGTTTCATACTGTCTTGATTTTAAAAGAGCCGTTTTTTGAGCCAGAATATTTCTGTATTTTATAAGTTCTTTTATATAGTTCGGCCGAAGAGGCATAATTGAACTGTCACAAAATTTACGCCTTACCTCAGGCATTCCTTTTATAATTCCCATTTCATCGGGAGTGAAAAGAACACATATAAAATTACCTAAAAGCTGACTTGTTTTTTTAAGCTCAATTTCATTTATATATATTTCTTTTCTTTTTCCGCTTAAGAATTTTATATCGCTTTCAAGCTTTCTTTCACGGTTTTCAAAAGAAAGGGAAATCCTTGCTTCCTTTTCCCCGTCTTTTATAACTTCTTTTCCGCCCGAGCGAAAGCTCCTGCCGTATGAAAAATAATAAACAGCTTCCAGTATGTTTGTTTTTCCCATACCGTTTTCACCGTGTATTATATTTACACCGTCAGAAAAAGAAATATTTTCATATTCATAATTTCTGAAATTATAAAGTTCTAAATTTGAGGCTTTCATCCTATTTCAAATTCCTCATCATCTATTTTAAATATATCGCCTTTATAAAGCTTTCTGCCACGTCTGAGCTCTTTTTCGCCGTTTACATTAACTAAACCCTCTAAAATTATTTCCTTGGCGTGTGCGCCGTTTTCAGCGATTCCAGAGTATTTTAAAGCAGAGTCAAGCTTTATATATTCTGTTGTTATTTCTATTTTTTCCATAATATAACCTCTTTTAAAGGGGATTGTTAAGGGGACATCCCCTTAACATATAATTCTGTTAAAAACGGGGGCGTGTACCTCGTTTTTAACTCCTTACAGGGGCTACCGCGGTGAGCGGTGCGCGAGCGAAAGCCCCTTTTCTCGAAGCGAAATATTTTCGCAGAAACTTTTCGCTTCGAAAGGATGGCGTTGCCATCCGCTTTTATATACGAACAGGAAGTACCATAAACAGGCAACTTTCGTCATCAACAGAGTTAATAATAAGGGGATTAAAGGGAGAATTCATCTTAAGCTCAATCTCGTCACCCTCACACCTTGAAACGGCATCGTGAAGATATTTGTAGTTAAAGCCTATTTCAAGGCTTTCACCGTAGTAATCACATTCTACAATGTCATTTACCTTACCGAGAACTGTTTCACAGCTTATAATAATCTTTCCGTCCTCAAATTTGAAGCGTACGCAGTTTTTACTTACCTCATCAATAATAGGCTCTACTCTTTCAATAGCCTTGTTAAAAGCGTAACAATCGGTTTTAACAACATATTTTGATTCAGAGGGAATTGTGTTACGGTAAGAGAAGAATTCACCCTCTATAAGACGTGAAGTGATTGTAATACCCTCACCCTCAATAAGAGCATAATTTTCGCTGAATGCTATGTTTATATCTTCATCTTTCTTACCGCTTATTATTTTTGAAATTTCGCTCTGTGTTTTTCCCGGAATAATGAATTTTGAATCGTTATTTTCTCCCTCAAGCTCCATTTTTGTAAGAGCAAGTCGGTATCCGTCAACTGCAACAACTGTAAGATTACCGTTTTCTATTTCAAAAAGAGAGCCTGTTAATATCTTTCTTGCATTATCGAGAGAAACTGCAAAAAGAGTTTTTCCTATTATTTCACGGAGCTTTTCACTGGAAATTTTGATACTGCTCTTTTTTGCAATCATAGGAGGCTGAGGAAATTCGTCTGCATTAAGACCTACAATCTTGTAATCTGCATTCTTACAAACAATAGAAACATTATATTTGTTGTTCGTTGTAACCTCACAAACATCCTCAGGAAGCTTTCTTACAATATCACTGAGCATCTTGGAATTTAAAACAATACTTCCCTCTTCGCTGATGTTTGCAGAAATTGAGGTTTTGATTGAAATTTCAAGATTGTTTGAAAGAAGTGTAAGAGTACCGCCCGTTGCAGTAAGAAGTATTCCCTCTAAATGAGGAATGGGACTTTTAACAGCAACTGCTTTTGAAACAATATTTATAGCTTCCGAAAAAGCTTTTGTATCACAGAAAAATTTCATTTTATTTTAATCCTTTCTCCTAATATATAATAAATATATAT
>JAZQLM010000046.1:0-4020 GCA_045542655.1 Clostridia bacterium
TAGGTAAAAAGTCTTGCTTCCTTTCCAATATCTCCTATCGAAGATAGAGTCTCCCTGCTCGCATACACCTTATATCCGACTCCGCCGGCATCAATAACCGCAAAGTCATTTTCTTTATAAGCAATCTTTCCTGAAATATAATAATACATATAGTTTATTCACAACCCTCTGTTATTTATTACAGCCGCTCAATCACAAGCCTTAACGCCTCATCAGCCGTTTGATTTCTCACACTCAGGCGGTCACCCGAAAAATGATATTCAAATGCCTTATGCTCATTTTCCGTACAAATACTGATATACACAAGTCCCACAGGCTTTTTGTCGCTTCCGCCTCCCGGACCTGCAAGCCCTGTAATTCCTACCCCGAAATCCGCTCCCGAAAGCTTTTTTATTCCCTCCGACATCTCAAGTGCAGTCTCCTTTGACACCGCACCGAATTTTTCCAGAGTTTCCTTCTTCACACCAAGAATTTTATTTTTCTGCTCATTAGCATAGCTGACAACGCCCAAATCAAAGCAACCCGAAGAGCCTGCAACAGACGTAACCCTCTGTGCAACAAGTCCTCCCGTACAGCTTTCCGCAGTCGCAACCTTTCTTCCGCTTTCTGTGAGCCTTGCCACAAGCACATTTTCAAGCTTTTCCAATTTAATTCACCGCTCTACTTTATTTTTAAAATTTCTGTTTCTTCTATCGCTCTTTCTATCATTTCTTCAATATTTAAAAGACTTTTTTCCGCCTCTTCAATTTCAGAAAGGTTTGGCTTTGTCTTTGGATGCTTTGGAACAAAAATAGTACAGCAATCCTCATATGGAAGTATTGATGTCTCATAAGCCTCCATCTTTTTGGAAATCTCAACTATTTCTTCTTTATCCATCCCGATAAGAGGTCTGAAAACAGGCTTTTGGACTGCCGCATCGGTACATACAAGACTCTCCATGGTCTGACTTGCAACCTGACCTATGCTTTCGCCCGTAACAATTGCCGCACATCCATCTCTATTGGCTATTTTTTCCGCAATACGCATCATTATACGACGCATAATAACCGTAAGATAATTTTTAGGACACTTATCTATAATTTCAAGCTGAATTTCGGTAAACGGAACAATATTAAGTCTAATTCTTCCCGTGTAGCGTGACATTATTTTGGCAAGGTCAATAACCTTTTCCTTTGCACGGTCACTTGTATAAGGATGGCTGTGAAAATGCACGGCATCAATAACAACGCCCCTTTTTGCAATCATATATCCTGCCACCGGACTGTCAATTCCTCCCGAAAGCAAAAGCATAGCACGTCCGTTTGTGCCGACAGGCATACCGCCTGCTCCCTTTTCTTTATTTACATATACATAAGCATCATTTCTTATTTCGACATTAACCATTACCTCAGGCTTTCTTACATCAACCTTTATACCGCCGATTTTCGACAGAATAATGCCGCCGACCTCGGCACTGAGGTCAGGCGATTTATACGGAAAGGATTTATCCTCTCTCTTTGACTCTACCTTAAAGGTTTTGAAATCTCCGTATTCTTCCAAAAGCTTCACAGCGGTCTCACCGATTTTTTCAAGGCTTTTCTCGCATTTCACCGCCGGACATATATTCACAATACCGAATATTTTCTTAAGTGCCAAAACCGCCTCCTCCATAGGTGCGTTTTCCTTATCCTGAGGCTCAATATAAATCGTTGACTGAGCCTTTCTGACACTAAAACGACCTAAAGAGTCAAGGCGGCTTTTAATATTATCAAGAAGCTTCTGCTCAAAAGCAGGCTTATTAAGCCCCTTTAAAGCTATCTCACCGTATTTTACAAGAATTAAATCAATCTTTGACATTTGTAACTTTACCTCTAACCTTTTTATATTGTGTTTATTTTCTCATTATACGCCTGATTCCCTCAACCGCAGTTTTTAGCTTTTCAACAGTATAATCAATCTCCTCCGAGGTTGTAAATTCGCTCAGACTAAAACGTATGCTTCCGTCAATCCACGCCTTGTCAAGTCCTATCGCCGTAAGCACATAGCTCGGAGCTTTTTTGTGACTTGAGCAGGCAGAGCCTGACGATACATATATTCCGTAATTTTCAAGAGTATGGAGTATTACCTCCGATTTCGCACCCTTAAACGATACATTCAGAATATGCGGAGCTGCACCGTCCTCGGGTGTATTTATTTTCACATCAGAAATAGTGTTTAAAATCCCCTCTTTAAGTCTGTCACGCAGCATACGCATTCTCTCGGTTTTTTCGTTCATACTCCTATGGCTGATTTCAGCGGCAAGTCCAAAGCCCGCAATTCCGGAAACATTTTCAGTTCCGGGACGTATATTGTTTTGCTGACCGCCCCCGAATATAATCGGCTTAACATTCACGCCTGATTTTATATAAAGAGCACCCATTCCCTTAGGACCGTGAATTTTATGCGAGCTTAAGGTTATCATATCGGCACCGAGTGATGCGGCGGTAAACGGAATTTTACCGTATGCCTGAACAGCATCAACATGAAAAAGTGCCGCCGGATTTTTCCTCTTCAAAATATCGGACATCTCCTTAACAGGCTGAATTGTTCCGATTTCATTATTAACAAGCATACAGGTAACAAGCACGGTGTCACTTCTTATAAGACGTTCAAACTGTCTTAAACTGCACCTTCCGTCCTTATCCACCGGTATATGGCTAATCATATATTTATTTTTTTCTAAATGCTCCAGCGTATTTAAAACAGCCGGATGCTCAACAACAGACGATATAATATGCCTACCCCTTTTCGCCGCCGCAGCTCCGAGAATTGCAAGATTATCTCCCTCTGTTCCGCCCGACAAAAAGTATATTTCCTTTTCACTGACCTTAATTGTGTCCGCAATCTGTTTTGTTGCGGTCTTTACAATTTTTTCAGCCTCAATGCCTTTCCTGTGAAGGGAGGAAGGGTTACCGTATCCCTTTGTCATCACGGAAAAAACAAGCTCACCGCATTCGGGATAGGCCATAGTTGTCGCACTGTTATCCAGATATATTTCCAATTTAAAAACCTCCCGTTATTTATTTACGCATTTTAAAAAATTATGCGTTAATATATATTATGTGAAAAATTAAATGCAGTGTTCTTTATGCCGCATAAACTTTTTTATTATTGATTTTCGGCAGTTTTTTCCGCCGCCTCCGATTTTACCACACGTATAGGAACAGTTCTTATAGAATCAAAAAACTGTGCATCTGAAATCTTTTCCTGAGCCTCTTTCATATTTTGTGTATAATTTTCCTTTTGCTCAAGCACCTGCTCTATATTATATAAATCCTGCTCAAATTTCTTTATGGATTTTATGGAGATTTTCCGAAGCTCTTCAATTTCTTTCTTTAAATTGTTGATTTTACGCCCCTCGGTAAGAAACTGATTATTCATTTCTCTCTTCTTTATTTCAATTTCACGGTTTAAATTATTCTTTTCGGTCTCAAAGGTATCCCTTGCCTGCTTTTCTATTTCGTCAGCAGCCTGTCTTGCATTTTCAATGATTTCCTTTGCGTTTTTCTGTGCAATTTCAAGAACAGAGACAATAGCATCCCTGTTTTTTCTTGCTTCTTCAAGCTCGGATTTCATATCAGAAAGCTCTGACCTTAAGCTGTCTGCCTCTGCTTCCTTTTCTTTAATTTTTTCCTCCGCACGTTCATCGAGCCTTGCAATATAATTAAGCACGTCCGTTTTCTTAAATCCGAATAAACCGCTTCTCAGTATTTTACCTTTCATTTTCAGCCCCTCCTATATAGAGCAATTTACATAATTAAACATACATATACATAATATATTATATAATTTTTTCTCGTCTACGTCAAGAGTTTTTAGAAATATGTTGAAATATGGTCTTTTCCGGCTATTTTCAGGTATAGATTTTCGTTTATAACTTATATTTTTAAGCCAAACGGCTACAAGAAAGCGGCTACGCCGCTCCGCTCTGCGAGCGGTCGTAGCGTTTAAGCTTTCGGTTGTCCATGTGCGTTTTTGCTGCTTGCAGCAAAAAATTTCGCA
>JAZQLM010000047.1:0-9325 GCA_045542655.1 Clostridia bacterium
CTCTCCCGTAAGAGCCGCCTCGTCTACTGCACTGCTCCCCTTAAGCACAATGCCGTCCGCCGGAATATTGCCTGCGGGGGGCGCTACAAACACATCTCCCTTTTTAACCTCATCGGCTCTCACCCTTACTTCTTTTCCCTCACGAATAATATTTGCCGTTTTCGGTGCAAGATTTAAAAGCTCCTTTAAGGCATTTGTAGTTTTTCCCTTTGAACGTGCCTCGAGCATTTTACCAAGGGTAATAAGAGTTAAAATCATAGCCGCCGATTCAAAATAAAACTCGTGCATATAATGTCCTGCCGCCGAAGCTCCGCCTGTTATCTGTGCTCTTGTCATTAGAAAAAGGGCATAAACACTATAGAAAAACGCCGCAGCAGAACCAAGGGCAACAAGTGAATCCATATTAGGCGACTTAATAGCAATCGCCTTAAAACCGCTGATAAAAAAGCTTTGATTTATCACCATTATTATTCCGGTAAGAATAAGCTGTAAAATACCAATCGCAATATAATTTCCATCAAAGAATGCAGGAAGCGGAAAATCCCACATCACCGCTCCCATAGAAATATACATAAGTAATATAAGAAACACAAGCGATGCTGCCAGCCTTTTTTTCATAGACGTGGTTTTCTTATCCTCAAATGTGGAATAAGAAATTTTTTCGTATGTGTTTGAGTCTTCCCCTTTAAGTGCCGCCCCATAGCCTGCTCTTTCCACCGCCGCTATAATATCACGAGAATCAGCCGTTCCCTCAACTCCCATCTGATTTGTAAGAAGATTTACTGAGCAGCTTGTAACGCCGCTGACATTAGAAACTGCTTTTTCAACTCTTGCACTGCATGCCGCACAGCTCATTCCGGTAACCGTATATTGCTCCATAATATTCCACCCGCCAATAAACTATTTATTTAAACACAAACCTTTTTCCCAAAAAATAATTTATTATAACGACTATAACTCCTGCCAATATTTTAATGAATTTATCGTTATAATCCATAACCGATACGCCGATAAACAAAATACCGCTTTCTAAAATAAGCGAAAGGACTCTGCTGAATGCGAAGCTGTAAAAGCTTCTAAGCAATTCATATTTATCCTCATATTCTTTCTTAAAAACAAACTTTTCATTTACAAAAAACGAATAGCTGACAGCTAAAATCCATGCTATAACGTTCCACAGCTGATAAAAGCTGTCACCGAAAACGTGTACAAGATAAAAATATACAGCTATATTAATTACGGTTGTTCCTGCACCGTAAATCATATACTTTATGAACACCCTGTGTTTTTTAAGAATATCCCTGCACATCAGAAATTAATCACCTTACTTCTGTATTTTACATTAAGCACAAGACCAATTGCAATCATATTTGAAAGAAGCGATGAACCCCCGTAGCTGAAAAACGGAAGCGGAATACCCGTAACGGGCAAAATTCCTATACACATCCCCACATTTTCAACAACGTGAAATGTAAGCATAGCCGCAACACCGAACGAAATATACATTCCGATATGATTTCTTGCAGTAAGTCCGACCGAAATACACCTTACTATTATACCCACAAGAAGTAAAATTACAATAACACCGCCTATAAACCCAAGTTCCTCGCACACAACCGAATAAATAAAATCTGTATGCCTTTCGGGAAGAAAATTGTTATACTGACTATTCCCCTCATAAAGCCCATTACCGAATATCTGTCCCGAGCCTATTGCAATTTTTGACTGTGTAACCTGATACCCCGTTCCCGTGGGATCATTTTCCGGATTAAATACATTTATTATACGTTCCTTCTGATAATCCTTAAGCACGAAAAACCACATAACCGGAACGAATACAGCCAAAGCTCCAAAACCTGATAAAATATACTTAATTCCAATATTTGCAACAAACAGCATAGTTATCATTATAAAAATAAATACCATTGCCGTACCAAAGTCGGGCTGGAGCAAAATAAGACCTATTAAAATTCCTGCATGGATAAGCATAAAGATTATATTTTTCGGTCTGTCGATTAAGTCATCACATTCGCTAAGATGTCTTGCAAAGGTTATTATAAAGGCAAGCTTTACAACCTCGGCAGGCTGTATGCCTATGAGCGAGCCAAACCGAAACCAGCTTCTTGCACCGTTTTCATATGTTCCTATTCCAGGAATAAGCACCAATATAAGAAGAACTGTCGATATTCCGTAGAGATAAAGAGACAGCTTTGCAAGATATTCGTAGTCTATAACCATTAGAAGCACTATTGCCGCAATTCCAAGCACAAGCGACATAGACTGAACAAATACATATTTAGGCGGATCGGGGGAAGCACTTGAAATCATTACTATTCCGAATATTGCCGCCGCAAGCGTCAAAAAAAACAGCAGAAAGTCAAAGTTCTTTTTAAAATCATTGTGTTTATTTAAGTTATTTTTCATCATTTTCTAATCCCTATTTTCTTACACTAAGAGCAACTCCGTCGCCTATCGGAATTATCGCTGTTGAATAATTTTCGTTTTCCTTAAGCATTTCAAGATACGCACGAAGCCGTCTTACAATCGTAATTTTACGCCTTACAACCAGTTCGTCGGTTGCAGTCATTCCTTTATACAAAACATTATCGGATATTAGGAGACCACCTTTTTTTAAAAGTCGTTCACACTCGTTAAAAAAGTCCATATAATGCCCCTTTGCCGCATCTATAAAGATAACGTCAAATTCACCGTCCACCGTTTTAAGCACCTCGGCGGCATCGCCTCTTAAAACACTTATTCTGTCCGAAAAACCTGCCTTCTTGATATTTTCCTCCGCCTTATCCGCCATTTCGTCCGAAATTTCAATTGTTGTTATCGAGGCTTCTGACGAAAGTGCCATCCTTATAGCCGAATAGCCTATTGCAGTACCTACTTCAAGAATTTTTTCGGGATTTTTAAGCTTTAAAAGAATTTCCGTAAGACGAATTGCCTCCGGCTGAGAAATCGGCACGGAATTTTCCTTTGCATATTTCTCAAGCTCCTTTAAAAATCCGCTTCTTTCGGGAATGGTATCCCTTATATATCTTATTATATATTCATAATTTATATTATCGTCTTCAATCCATGATTTCATCTTTTGTATATCCTTATCTGTATAATATATAGCTTCTAATTTTGCAGTTTTTTAACAGTTTCAAGATGCTCTTTATCTGTTTTTGAGAATACATTTCCGCTTCCGTCCGACCTCGCCGCAAAATACAGATAATCTGTATCGGCAGGATTTAACGCAGCTTTTATACTCTCAGCTCCGGGGGATGCAATCGGCCCCGGCGGAAGTCCTTTTTCCCTGTATGTGTTATAAGGTGATTTTATTTTTGTGTCGGATATTGAAAGCACCTTTTTACGTTCCTTTAAAATATATTGAACCGTTGCACATGAGCTTAAGGTCATATCCTTTTTAATTCTGTTATAAAACACCGACGAAACAATCGGACGTTCGCTGTTATTTGCCGCCTCTCTTTCGATAATAGAGGCAAGTGTCACTATCTCGTCAAGGCTGTACTCACTGTCAGCCGACTCATAAAGCGGGACAATTTCTCTGCTGAAGGCATCAAGCATTTTATCAATAATTTTATGCTCACTTTCACCCTTTTGAATTTCATAGGTAGCAGGGAACAAATAACCCTCAAGGCGGTTTTTGTCACGCTTTATATCATCTATAAAGTCATAATCAAATTCTCCCTCTTCTGCTTCCCTCATAAAAATCTCCCTGTCAATAAGTCCGTTTTTTTCAAGCACATCTGCAATTTCTTTAAGCTCATAGCCCTCAGGAATAAGAATTTTAAAAATATTGTCATAGCCTGCATCGGGAATCTGAGAAAGCTTGTCCGCAATTTGAAAATAACTCATCGAACGGTCAAGCCTGTGTCTGCCCTGTTGAATTACAACATTCTTTGCCGATAAGACAAGCTTAAATGCAAAGGGGTATTCTATCACCGAATCATTCTCGAGTATTTCGCATATAGCAGAAGATACCGCCCCCTCAGGGATTGAAACAATAATTTCACTGCTTTTTTTAATGCCTAAAAAGTCTTTTACAAACATTAAAAGCAAAACCAAAAGCCATATCGCAATAGCCGATAAGGTCAAAATCACAATATATTTTATTTTGTTTCTTTTAGGATTCTCCGTCATATTTTTATAATCCATTTTCATCACCTGAATTTTCTATCTCAAATTCAAAAGCCAGTATTTAATCACCACAATCATAATACTGAGCAAAATCGGAAGCGACAGTACACTGCTTAAAAATACATTTGTCCATCTTTTTGCTTCAACATTTTTTTCGGGTGTATACTTTATATAAAAAAGAATAAACACCGCTATAAAGAGTATTACCATAACAGCAACAAGTGTCCAAAGTAAAGATACTATCCTTATTGCAAGCATTCCGAAAATAACTGCCGCCATATTACTTGCAAAGTGATAAAGTATCGCCGAATACAAAGAGCCTGTACGCCGCATAACAAACACCGCCATACACCCCATAAAAGCATAACCGAATATACATTCCGGCTTTCCGTGAAAAACAACAAATATAAAGGTTGTAAACCACACTGCACCTCTTGTGCTTAGCCTGTTCATTGCTCTGAATACCATACCACGAATTAAAAATTCTTCAAAAAACGCAGGTATAATTCCCACAGCAAGCGTTGCCTGAATGAGTGTCAGATACGAAAACTGCTCTGCAACTACCGCCTCTTTTTCGGAAATGAACATCTGATGGAGATATTCAAGAGGAAAGTTTAAAAGAATTACAACAAACTGTCCCGTTATTCCAAGCAATGTGACAAATATCGTTTTTCTCACCGAAAGCGGATTTAAGCGAAGCTCTTTTTTTGTATGAAAGCTCCTTGAACCCATCTTCGCATACAACGCAAACGGAATAAGAAAAGCTGTAATCTCCACCACCGCCATTCTCACATAATTATTTGGAGGATTTGACATAAAGCTTGCAACAGCCTGAAAAACCACCTCAGAAGCAAAAAGAGTAAGCATAACGGCGAAAAGAAGCCATCTCATATTCTTTATTTCTTTTTTAATTTCATAATTTTTATCTGAATTTAAGTTCATAATTTCTATCCAATAATCTTAAAATCCTGTATGCTGAACCTCTTTAAGAAGAGTATCGCCTTTTCCCTCAATGAAATAATTCACAATTGCAGCACCGAAAAGCATAGAAGCACCCGCTCCCTTTCCGGTTATAAAATTATCGCACGCCGTAACGAAATCGCCTGTTACTTCACAGTCCTCAAGGTCTTTTTCAAATCCGGGATAACAGGTTGCTCTCTTTCCCTTTAAAAGTCCCATTTTTCCATAAATCATCGGGGCTGCACAAATTGCCGCAAGCATTTTTCCGTTTTCACTACAATAACGGATAAACTCACAAACCGTCTCACAGCTCTCAAGATTAAGCGTTCCCGGCATACCGCCCGGAAGTATTATGCCATCTGTTTCCAAAATTTCTGCCTCCGCAATGGTAATGTCACTTAAAACGCTTATTCCGTGACTTCCTGTAACCCTTACATCATCATATATTGATACGGTTTTTATATCTATTCCGGCCCTTTTAATAATATCAAGACAGCCTATTGCCTCGGTTTCCTCAAAGCCCTCTGCCAAAAACATATATAACATAGAAATTCTCCTCTTTTAAATTTATTTTTCCTTTAACACCCTTAACATAAACTTAGGAAGAGCTAAAAATCTGCCCCATCTTGACGGATTTGAAGCAATACGGTAAAACCACTCAAGATTTAGCTTAAGGAAGATTTCAGGAGCACGCTTTGCCTCTCCCGAAAGAACATCAAGTGTTCCACCAACTCCAAGAGCAAGCCTTACATTCAGCCTGTCACGGTTTTTATATATCCACTTTTCCTGTTTGGGAGCACCAAGGCACACATACAAAAGCTTTGCTCCGCTTTCGTTTATCATATCTATTATACCGTCCTCGTCTTCCTCTTTAAAGTATCCGTCACGAGTACCGACTATATTTATTCCTGAATACATTTTTTCAATATTTTCCTTAGCCTTCTCCGCAACACCCGGTTTTGAACCGAATAAAAAGACGCCTTCTCCCGTCTTACTTACACTTTCCATAAGCATTTTGGAAAGCTCAAAGCCCGGAACTCTCTCCTTAACCGGATTTTTAAGTATCTTCGAGGCATACACAACTCCAATTCCGTCAGGAGTACATATATCTGCCGAATTTAATATATTCTTAAACTCACTTTCCTCGGCTGCCCGCATTACTATTTCGGGGTTAGGTGTAAAAATCATACTTACCCCCTCTGTTTTAAGTAATCCCTTTGCCTTTTCAAAGGTCTCAGAAAGAGACAGCTTATCTATTTTAACACCAAGTACATCTACAGTATCACGCATATTACATCAACCTTTCACATAAAATGTATTAAAGAATCAGAACTCTCATTATACAAAAAGCGGTGTAAAAAATCACTTTTCACACCGCTTGACAGTTATGTATAAACTAATCCTGATTTTTACGCAGGAACACCGGAACATCTATTCCGTCATCGTCTCCGAAATTACTGAAAATTCCTGTACTTTTCGTTTCCACTCTCGAAGGCTCCTGCACTAAAGGCTCATCTTTTTTTTCAGGCTCTTTATTAACGATGTTTGAGAAAATACCGCCTTTTTTGTCTACTGAAAAAGGACTTTTCTTCTTTTCATTACTTCCCTCAAAGCCGGTCGCAATAACAGTTACCTGAATTTCTTCTCCGAGACTTTCATCAATTATAGCACCGATTATGATGTTCGCATCATCATCTGCTGCCTTTGTAATAATCTCTGATGCTGTCTGAATTTCAAGAATACCAAGGTCAGCACCGCCTGTAATGTTAAGTATAACACCCTTTGCACCTGTAATTGTAGTCTCAAGAAGAGGACTGTTTATAGCCTTTTCAGCCGCATCGTGTGCTCTGTTTTCGCCTGTAGCCTTGCCTATACCCATATGAGCATAGCCTGTATTTTTCATAATAGTCTTAACATCAGCAAAGTCAAGACTGATAAGACCGGGACGTGAAATAAGGTCCGAAATACCCTGCACACCCTGTCTCAGAACATCGTCTGCCGCCTTAAAGGATTCGGTAATCGGTGTTTTATTTTCAGCTATGGCAAGAAGCTTGTCATTAGGGATAACCACAAGGGTATCAACTGCATTTTTAAGGTTTTCAAGTCCTGCTTTTGCATTTCTTGCTCTTGTTGCACCCTCAAACCAGAACGGCTTTGTAACAATACCAACTGTTAATATGCCCATTTCCTTTGCAATCTCAGCAACTATAGGAGCAGCACCTGTGCCTGTTCCACCGCCCATACCGGCTGTAACAAATACCATATCAGCATCCTGAAGATACTGTGCAATTTCATCACGGCTTTCTTCTGCCGCCTTTGCACCGATTTCGGGGACTGCACCTGCACCAAGACCTTTAGTAAGCTTACTACCTATCTGTATTTTCTGACTTGCCTTTGAAAGGGACAAGTCCTGTCTGTCTGTATTAATTGCTATAAAATCAACGCACTTTACTTCCGCTTCTATCATTCTGTTTACTGCGTTATTACCGCCGCCGCCTACACCTACAACTTTAATGACAGCAGGGCTTGTAGCTTCTGTATCAAATTCAAACAAAACTGTTTCCTCCTTTATACCATATCATAAAACATTAAATTATTCAAATTCAGTCTATAATATAATTATACCAAATATTTTTCATTTGTAAATAGTTATTTCAAAAAAATATTACAAATTTGTTACATTTACTAAGTAAATTTTCTAATTTTTCAAAAAATCTACTGTTTTTCATCCTCTGGCTCGCTTTCCTGTTCCGTTTCTTCGACCGTTTTCTCTTCCTGCTTCTCTTTGGTCATATCTTCCGTTTTTTCTTCTGTCTCCTCTTTCTCTCCGTCCTTAACATCAGTCTCGTCAAAGCCGCCCTCTATACCTATATAAGCGGCATTTGTACGTAAATTAATTTTTTTAAGGAAATACCTGTCAATCGTTGCCCTTCGTATGTTGGCGAGATTATTGAAAAGTCTTACACCAAAAACAACTATAACCGCAAAGGATAAATTAATTCCGAGAATGTTTCCGACATATGTAAGAATAACGGCTAAGATAGCATTCGACACAAGACCTGTCATAAATACATAAATTGAAAAACGCCTGCTGAAATTTGCAACAATTCCGCCAAAGACCGAATCAAGTGCCGCAATTATCGCAACCGCCACATAAGGAAGGGTATCGGTTGTAAGGTTATACGGAACAACAAGTCCGAGAAGTACACCGAGTACCACCGCTATAACAAACAGCATTACTGTGTCCCCCCTTCTTTTTCTTCCTTGACGGGAGAAGCATATTTATAAGTACTTGAACCTGTATATTTCTTAATTACCAGATTGTTTGAACGCTTAACCGAAATGTCTATTCCGTAAAATTTCATCTGGTCAATAGCACCGCCCGGCATCTTAAGAGCATTTTCAAGAGTGTCCGGCTCACCGATTGCCTTAATTTCAAAGGGTGCCGCCTTTTTTGTATTATTGATACTTATTGTAGGTCCTGCACATCTTATTTCGCTTGTTGCAAGTATTCTCTCATCATTTATCGAAAGTGCCTCTGCACCTGCCGCCCTTAATTCATTTAAAAACATAAGTACATACGAATCGTGAACTATTCCGTAAGCTTCATCATAAACAACCGTACCCGTTCCCGAAGTGGTTGTCCCGTCCTTTAGTGTAACGGTTATTCCGCTTCCCTCAACGTCCGTAAGTCCTGCAATCATTTCCGCACGGTTAAGCTCGGTTTTTAAAATCTCCGCCGCACCGCCGCTCTGCGTAACCTGATCTCTGTATTTTGCTATATCTCCCTGTAACTCTATAACCTGTTCAAGCAGTGCTTCGTTTTTCTCAAGCTCTTTTTTATAGTCATTCTGCAGGGTTTCAATTCTTGTTGAAATCTGGCTTTCAACGGCACTGTTTTTCTTAACGCCTTTTATCTGCCAGGTAATTCCAAAAACCAAAACCAGCACCACTACCGATACAGGGAGCTGAAATCTCAATTTTCTCTGATTCATCAACCGTTCTTTCCTTTCACCATCTAGTCTTCTGTTTCTTTTGCATCCTTGTTTTCCGCTTTTTTATTTTCCTCTGCCTTACCCTCTGCTGTCTCAGTATTTTGAGGCTTTTCCTCTTCAAACTGGCTTACATAGAGCTTTTCTCCCGTATAATCAATGGTCGCCCTTTCAAATTCCGAGATACTGTCCCTTATAACCTCGGCTATAAATTTCAGCTT
>JAZQLM010000048.1:0-5734 GCA_045542655.1 Clostridia bacterium
ATGTTGGTAAAAGTACACTTTTTAATGCAATAACACAAGCCGGGGCGGAATCTGCTAACTATCCGTTCTGTACCATTGAGCCCAATGTTGGTACGGTGGCAGTTCCCGATGAAAGATTAGATGTACTTGCCCAAATGTATGATCCCGAAAAGCTTACACCCGCAGTAATTGAGTTTGTAGATATTGCAGGTCTTGTTAAGGGAGCAAGCAAGGGCGAAGGTCTTGGCAATAAATTTCTTGCAAATATTCGTGAAGTTGATGCTATTATACACGTTGTAAGAGCCTTTGAAGATACAAACATTGTTCATGTTGAGGGCTCGATTGATCCTGTGCGTGATATTGAGACAATTAATTTTGAATTAATATTTTCTGACCTTGAAATTGTTGCACGCAGAATTGACAGAGTTAAAAAGCTTATGAAATCGGGCGAGAAAAAATATCAGGCTGAGCTTGAATTTCTTGAAAAGCTTCAAAAATCTCTTGAAGGCGGAGTTTCAGCAAGGGCACTTGAATACAGCGAGGATGAAAAAGAAATGCTTAAGGAAATGTCACTCCTTACGCTTAAGCCTGTAATCTATGCTGCAAATGTTGCAGAAGATGATTATTCAAAGCCGGAGGATGACAACGAATTTGTAAAGAAAATCAAGGAATATGCCCTTAGTGAAAAATCCGGAGTAATGGTCATATCTGCGAGGATTGAGGAAGAGATAGCCGAGCTTGACAAAGAAGAAAAAGTAATGTATTTAAATGAGCTTGGCGTCACAGAGTCCGGTCTTGATAAGCTTATCAAGGCAAGCTATGAATTACTGGGACTTATAAGCTATCTTACAGCAGGTAAACCGGAGGTACGTGCATGGACGATTAAAAAAGGTACAAAAGCACCACAGGCAGCCGGAAAAATTCACTCTGATTTTGAAAGAGGCTTTATCAGAGCAGAAGTTGTGGCATACAACGATTTAATTGAAAATAAAACTATGACAGCGGCAAAGGAAAAAGGACTTGTATGAAGTGAAGGCAAAGAATATGTTGTTCAGGATGGGGATATAATACTTTTCAGATTTAATGTTTAAAAGAAAGGGATATTTTTTATGTCATTTGGAGATAATGTAAAGAAAATTCTTACGGAAACTGCTAAGCTTGCAGTTAAAAAATCCGGTGAAGTTATTGAAACCGCAAAAAACAAGTATAGTGAATTTGATATTCAAAGTAATGTTGATTTATTATATAAAGAGCTTGGTAAAAAAATATATGACGGTTATAAAAATGATACTGATGTATCCGATATAATAACTAAGCTATGTGAGGAAATTGATGATAAAATGTCGGAATTGGACGATGTTAAATTAAAGAGTAATAAATTCTCTTACGGCATAGTTTGTCCGACTTGTTCAAAGACCTGTGAGCCAGATGTTATGTATTGTCCTCATTGCGGCGAAAAGCTTCAGTAATCTTTTTGAATGGAGTGTTTTAGTTGAAAACAAGAAAAATTGCTATTGACGGTCCTGCAGGTGCAGGGAAAAGCTCTCTTGCAAAGGCTGCTGCAAAAGAACTGGGCTTTGTATATATTGATACAGGTGCTATGTATAGAACGGTAGGATATGCTGTTCTAAAAAGCGGCGGAAATCCTAAAAACGTTTCAGATGTTCTTAGGGTGCTTCCTGACATTAAAATCGACATAAAATATATTAATAGCGAACAGAATATTTTTTTGTGCGGTGAAAATGTAAATTCTTATATCAGGACACCTGAAGTTTCTGTAGCCGCCTCGGATGTTGCTGTTATTCCTGAGGTGAGAAATGAATTAGTTGCTATGCAGCGTGAGCTTGCTGAAAAAAATAATGTAATTATGGATGGAAGAGACATAGGCTCAAGAGTTTTACCTGATGCTGACGTAAAAATATTTTTAACAGCATCGCCCGAAGAACGTGCAAACAGACGTCTAAAGGAATTGGTTGCATCTGGAAATGAGTGTACTTTCGAGGAAGTGCTAAAAGACATTTTATACAGAGATAAAAATGATTCTGAGAGGAAAACCGATCCCTTAAGAAAATCCGAGGACAGTATATTGTTTGATACTACTGGGTATTCTGTCGAAGAGTCGGTAGAAAAATTATTAGATATAATCAAAGGAAAATAACAGGAAAATATAATTCTTGTCTGGAGAGAAGAATGAGTTTATATAATTTTTTAGCATCTGCTTTAAAGGTGTTTTATAAGCTGATGTTCAGGATTAATATTGAGGGGATTGAAAATGTCCCCACAGATGGGGGTGTAATTTTTACACCTAATCATAAAAGTAATTTTGATCCACCCCTGATTGCTTGCATTCTGCCCGTAAGACTTACGTTTATGGCTAAGGAAGAGCTTTTTAAGATGAAAATAATTGGTTTTATTTTGAAAAAGTGTGGAGCTTTCCCTATAAAACGTGGCGGAACAGACATTTCTGCAATGAAATCAGCATTAAAAATTTTAAAAGACGGTGGAAATATGCTTATTTTTCCCGAGGGAACAAGATGCCCTGAAAACGGGAAAATCCTTAGGGGAAAATCGGGAGCAGCACTTCTTGCGTATAAGAGCGAGGCAAAAATTGTCCCGATAGGTATAGACGGCAGTTATAAATTCAGAAAGAAAATTACTATAAGAATAGGTAAAACGCTTGATGTTAATTCTTATTTCACGGAAAAACCGTCTTCAGCAGATTTCCAGAGCTATACAGATAATATGATTATGGAACAAATACGTTTACTTGCCGGAGCTGAGTTTTATGATAATTAAAATAGCAGATAAAGCAGGATTTTGCTTTGGAGTCAGCAGAGCAGTTAAAATCGCTTACGAAAATGCTGAGCTTAACTCAAATAACATCTATACCTACGGTATGCTTATACATAACGGAGATGTCATATGCGATTTAGAAAAAAAAGGCATTAAGTGTGTGGAAAATATAGATGATTTACCACCAAATTCAAAGGTGATTATAAGGGCTCATGGTATTTCAAAGAGTGAATACGACGAGCTTAAACAAAATAACATAGAAATTATTGATGCAACCTGCCCTTATGTAAAAAAAATTCATAATATTGTATATGAAGAAAGTAAAAATGGCTATCATATAGTTATAATCGGTGATAAAAAACATCCTGAAGTTAAAGGAATTGCCGGTTGGTGTGTTGATAATCCTTCGATTGTATATAATGACGAAGATTTAGAATTAATTTTGTGTAAAGACATCAAAACCCCTGTGGTAGTAGTATCTCAAACCACTTTAAGGCATGAAATTTTTGAAAAATATGAAAAAAATATAAAAAAACATTTTACAAATGCGAAAATTTTTGATACAATATGTAGTGCAACCGGTGAGCGACAGCTTGCGGCAGATACTTTATCAAAAGAATGTGATATTTGTTTTGTTATCGGAGGAAAAGACAGCTCAAATACACGCAAGCTTTATGAGGTCTGCAAAAAAAACTGCGATGAAACTTATATGATAGAAAACGCCGGCTGCTTATTAAATTATAAAAATATATTAAAAAAATTAAATAATAAAAAAGTAGGCATTACCGCCGGAGCTTCAACTCCGGATTGGGTAATCAAGGAGGCAAATTTAACCATGGCGGAAATTACAAACGAAATGAACTTTGCGGAGGCATTGGAGGAAACTTTAAAACCATTGAACACCGGTGATATTGTAAAAGGTGTTGTTATCGGAATTACCCCCACAGAGGTACAGGTAGACATTGGCAGTAAGTACGACGGAGTTATTCCATTCGACGAACTTACAAACGATTCATTAGCTAACATTAACGATTTGATTAACGTTGGTGATGAGGTAAATGTATTTGTTGTTCACGTTAGTGACAGAGATGGCGTTGTTACTCTTTCAAAGAAGAAGATTGACGCTGAAAAAGGATTAAAAGAATTAGAGGCTGATTTTGAAAACAAAACTGTTTTAAACGGCAGAATTGTTGAACTCGTTAAAGGCGGTGTTGTTACAATTGCTAAAGGTGTAAGAGTATTTATCCCTGCATCGGAGGCTGCTGAACGTTTTGTTGAAGATTTAGGTTCTCTTTTAAATACAGAGGTATCTTTCAGAATTATAAAAATGGATAAAGACAGACGTGGCAGATTAAGAGTTGTCGGCTCAATTAAATCTGTTGCAAAAGAAATTTCAGAAAAGAAGGCTGCTGAATTCTGGGCAGCTGCTGAAGTAAACAAACAGTATACAGGTGTTGTAAAATCTCTTACAAACTTCGGTGCATTTATTGACCTTGACGGTGTAGATGGTCTTATTCATATTTCGGAACTCTCAAACACAAGAATTAAGCACCCGTCTGAGGTTGTTAAGGTTGGCGATACAATTGATGTATATATCAAAGAGCTTGATAAAGAAAACAACAAGGTATCATTAGTAAAAGAATTAAAGGAACTTAAGCAGGCAGAGTTCTGGGCTGCTGCTGAAATCGGTAAGGTTTACAACGGCGTTGTAAAATCTCTTACGAGCTTTGGTGCTTTTGTGGACCTTGGCGGCGTGGATGGTCTCGTTCATATTTCTGAGCTTTCATGGGATAGAATAAAACATCCGTCCGAGGTTGTTAAGGTAGGGGATACTATTGAAGTATACATTAAAGAAATTGATAAGGAAACAAATAAGATTTCTTTAGGCCACAAAAAAGAGGAAGACAGCCCTTGGCTTTTAGCAACAAAGGATATGAAGGTGGATGATGTGGTTAAATGTAAGATTGTTCGCATCCTTCCGTTTGGTGCCTTTGCAGAAATAGCTCCTCACGTTGATGGACTTATTCATATATCTCAGATTTCTAATGAAAGAATAGACAAGCCATCAGATGTTTTGAATATCGGTGATGAGGTTGAAGCTAAGGTTGTTGAAATCAACAATGATACAAAGCAGATTGCTCTTTCAATTAAGGCAACTCTTCCTGAAGCTGAAGTAGCGGAAGAAGGGGCAGTAGAAGAATCTTATATTGAGGATTCAAGCTTTACCTTAGGCGACATCTTAGATGCTGAATAATTTTTAATAAAAAAGGGTTGTGATGGATTTAATTCTGTCACAGCCTGTTTTTTCATATATATAATCAAGAGGTGAATTACTATGGATATTAAGGAATACAGAGAATATCTAAACGGAAAGAATATCACAGTAATTGGTATAGGTATAAGCAATATACCGCTTATAAAGTTTTTGGCAAAATCCAATACAAAAATCACTGCTTTGGATAAACGTAGTGAAAGCGAACTTGGGGATGCTTATATTGAACTTAAGAATTTAGGTGTTAAATTTGAGCTTGGTGCCGACTATATTAAGAAAATACCTGAGGATACCGATATAATATTTAAGACACCGGGAATGAGATGTGATATACCCGAACTTAAAGAAGCGGTTTTAAAAGGAGTTACTCTTACTTCTGACACGGAATTGTTTTTTGAACTCTGTCCTGCGAAAATAATAGCAGTTACAGGAAGTGACGGAAAAACTACAACTACAACGCTTATATATGAATTATTGAAGGAGGAGGGCTACAATACCTTTGTAGGCGGAAATATCGGAAAGCCTCTTTTTGACAGTATTGAATATATTACAAAACAGGATAAAGTTGTTCTCGAACTTTCAAGCTTTCAGCTTCATACTCTCAGGCAAAGCCCTTCGGTTGCAGTTATTACAAACATAACACCTAATCACCTGAACTGGCACATTGATTATGATGAATATATAAATGCT
>JAZQLM010000049.1:0-5658 GCA_045542655.1 Clostridia bacterium
TTGTCATAAGCTGAATATAGTCAATAACAATCAGTCCGATATTTTTCTCAATTTTTAATTTTCTGCATCTTGCGCAAATTTCAGACAAGGTAGCACTTGATGAATCATCAATATAAATTTCAGAATTGCTCAAAACTTCAACTGCGGCACCGATTTTTTCCCAATCGCTATCCTTGATATTACCTTTTTTAAGACTCTCTGCACTCACCATCGCCTCTGTTGAAAGCATACGGTTTGCAAGCTGTATACCGGGCATTTCAAGACTGAAAACAACAACTGGAACCTTTGCATTCACAGCGACATTCTGGGCAATATTAAGTGCAAAGCTTGTTTTTCCCATCGCAGGTCTTGCTGCAATAAGAATAAGCTCTGAGCCATGAAGTCCCGCCGTTCTTCTGTCTATATCCACAAAGCCCGTGGAAACACCTGTTATTTCGGTATTATGCTGAGAAAGCTCCGCAAGATTTTCAACACTCTCTCCAAGATATTTTCTTATATGCACAGGACCGCCCGAAGCCTTATCCCTCGATATATCAAGGATAGACTGCTCTGCCGAGCCGAGAATTGCCTCAAGCTCGTCATCACCTCTGAAGCACCTGTCAGAAATCTCGTCCGATGCCTTAATAAGCTTTCTTAGTATTGATTTTTCAGACACTATTTTAGAATAGTGTGCTATATTTCTTGTAGTCGGAACAAAGTTTGCTATTTCAAGAATAAATGCAACACCGCCGACCTTTTCAAGAGTTCCTCTTAAGGTAAGCTGTTCTTTCAGCGTTACAATATCAATCGGCTTTCCGAGATTATAAAGCTCTGCCATAGCAGAAAAAATCTCTTTATGCCTGTCGATATAAAAATCATCCGCCTTTACAATATTTATCGCATCAGGAATACACTGCATATCAAGAAACATTGCACCAAGCACCGACATTTCAGCCTCACGGCTAAAAGGCATCGACCGCTCTATTTCCATCGGACCTCCAATATCCATCGAGCGACCTGTTTCAAAGGTCTCTTCCATATAATAACCATTCCTTAAAAAATTTATCAGTTTTAACTTATTTTTTCAGTAATCTATGCTTCCTTAACAGTAACCTTAAATGTACCTGTAATTCCGCTGTATAAATGAGCCTTAACCTCTGTTGTTCCAATCGTCTTAATTCCGTCACCTATATCAAGCTTTCTCTTGTCAAGGTCTATGTTGTATTTTTTCTTAAGCTCTGCCGCAACATCCTTTGATGTAATAGAGCCGAAAAGCTTTCCGTTTTCTCCTGCCTTTGCAGTAAGCTCAATACTGAACTCTTTCATTCTTTCAGCAATATTTCTGGCTTTTTCCTCTTCCACATTCTTGTGATACTGCAGAGCCTCGCTCTTACCCTTAAGCTCGTTCAATGCCTGTTTATTAGCTTCCTTTGCAAGTCCCTTCGGAAAAAGAAAATTTCTCGCATAACCATCGCTGACATTTATAAGGTCACCCTTTTTTCCCTGTGCCTTAACATCCTGTAATAAAATAACTTTCATTTCTATATACCTCGTTTCTTATTTTTTCAAAATAAACTATTCTTCGTCAAACACCACGTTGTCAATCGCCTTTTTAAGCATTATTTCTGCTTCCTCGATACTCACATCGCTAAGCTGTGTTCCGGCAATTGTGATATGCCCGCCGCCGCCGAGCTTTTCAAGTATAACCTGAACATTTATACTGTCAAGCGACCTTCCGCTGATTAAAATTCTGTCCTTATGCTCCGCAATTACAAACGATGCCTCAACACCGACTATATCAAGAAGCTCATCTGCAGCCTGTGCAACAATAACTGAAAAATCATCTTCTTCACCCGTTGCCGAAGCAATCGCAATGTTATCACGGTATATTTTCGCTTCCTTTATTATTTCCGCTTTCTTTGTATAGCTTCCAAGGTCTGACTTAAACAGCCGTCTGACATTTATGGTGTTTACGCCGAGACGTCTTAAATACGCCGCCGCTTCAAAGGTTCTTACACCTGTTTTGAATACAAAGCCTTTAGTATCAAGGAACATACCTGCATAAAGAATTTCAGCTTCTCTCTGACTAAGCCTGTCAGAATCCTGTAAGTACTGGAGTATCTCCGTAATCATCTCACAGGTCGAGGACGCATACGGCTCGTGATAGGTAAGCACGGCATTTTCTATAAAATCCTCGCTCCTTCTGTGATGGTCGATTAAAACAACATTTTCCGAATAATTTAAGAGTTCCTCCGATTCAACCATTCCCGGTCTGTGTGTATCCACAACTATCAAAAGGGTGTCCTGATTGTACATATTAAGTGCCTGTTCGGTAGTTATAAAGGTATCCTCGTAATAATCCGTCTTTTCAAAATCGTCAACGATACGTCTTATCCCTGTTTCAGACTTACTCACTATTATATAAGCGTTCCTTCCTCTGCTCCTTACCGCCTTACAAAGACCGACCGAAGCACCAAAGCTGTCCATATCCGCATTCTTATGTCCCATAATCATAACTGCCGTAGAATGGTCAACCAGCTCTCTAAGTGCATGGGCCACAACCCTTGCCTTAACCTTGGTACGTTTTTCAACCTCTCTGGTTTTTGCACCGTAGAAGTTAAAGTTCTCACGGTCTCTTATAACAACCTGATCACCGCCTCTTCCGAGTGCCATATCAAGTGCAAGACGTGCAAATTTGTCAACCTCCGAAATATCAGCACCGCCTATTCCGATACCAATACTTAATGTAACGGGAATTTTATTTTCAAGGTTAATGTCACGCACCTGATTTAAAACGTCAAACTTATTTTCCATAACCGCTTTAAAATTCTTATTCTGGAACATAACAATTGTTTTATCACGTTCGTATTTTCTGAGTACACCGTTTCCCGAAGCCGCCCACTGTGCGATTTTCTGTTCAATTTCGCCGAGAAGTGTTCCGTGGTTTGAATCAGGCGTCTCCTTTAGTACCTCGTCATAGTTATCTATTATCACAAGACATTCTACAGGCTGTTCGTTTTCCCTTTGAATATTTGCGTTGCGTTCCTCTGTTTTGTCAATGAAATAAATAATAATCAGTCCGCTTTCAGCATCATCCTGTGAGTATACGGTATTTCCCCACACTTCATATACCCCATCATTAATGTCAATAAGAAACTTCACCGACTCTTCACTCTCAATGAATTTTGTAAGGTGAATATCGGGAAGAAGCTCCTGAATGGGGATATTAAACAAATTATCATTTCTGAGTACAGCAGAAAACCTTTCGTTAAACCATGTAATTTCTCCCGAAAGGTCGGTTATAACAAGAGGTGCAGGATAATTTATAAGTGTACCCCTTGTATGACTGCTGAGACAAAACTCAAGCTCTTCAATATATTTCACAAAGCTTTTTTCCTGCAACTTTATCTGGTAAAGCTCAAATGCAAGATATATAATATCCGCAAATAAAACCGCCGGTGCAAAGGATGTATCGGCAAGCTCAAGTCCTCCCCAGAGTATTAAAATCAACACAAAGCACACCGTCATTTTTATATAACGGAATTTTGCATTGAAATATTTTTTTGCTGAAGCAGATTTATTTTTAGTCAATAAAATCACTCCCGAAAATTTTTAATTCTTTACACCTCTTATACCTCGCCCAAACGGTTTTTAAGAATAATCATCGCCCGTAAAGGATGAGATTTTTCTAAAATTATGCGAGCTGTCAAAGAGTCCTATTATAAGACATATATTCATAACAAGCGGCATAATCATTCCGCCTAAGAATATTACCGCAATATAAATTATTGCTCTTACTGCACCTTTTCGTATTCTCATACTAAGCTTAAAATCAATAAACGAAAAGCCACAAATGCCTATTACTGCATAAAGAACGGTTACAACATTTAAAAATACCGCCCCAACAGTGCTTGAGCCATTGGTAAAAAGACCTATTATATATAAAAGTACTGCAACATTACCAAGCCGTCTCGGTGCTCTCAGCATCGAAAAAGGACAAGGCTTAATGCCTGTAAGTCTGAGCTTTCTTAAAATCAAGGTATACACAGAATAAACTATATACCCCGACACCATCGACATAATAACAAGCATTGACGGGAAATACAATCTGAAAGTCGTTTTAATAAGCTCCATCGCAGCGGTAAGCTCTTCTTTCCCAGCTAAAGAAACACCTGTATCTGCTGATATCCTGCTAATCTCCTCAAGAGATTTTTCTGTCATTTCAAACATCTGGGCAAACATTGTCTCAATTCCGCCCATAAAAAGCCTTATCATAAGAAGCTCAATTAGTATACCGAACAGAAATGCCGCCGCCGTATATACAACCGAATAAAACAAATTCAGTTTTTTCTTCACACAAATACCGGCAACAATTCCGGGCAAACCGTTTGCAATCACCAGTGACAAAACGCTAAGTATATTTCCGGTGAATGCAAAAAGTATAAGAACCGAAACAACTGCCGACCAAACAGTGGGACGAGCCCCATCCTTTATATAAAGTACCGCAAGAGGAAGTCCCGAAAGGAACATACCAATTACCGAAAAAAGCGGTACATAAAGTGCAATAAGCATAAAAATTACCGTAAGTGCCGTCATCATAGCACCGTCTCTTACCGCTTTCGATGAAAATTTATTGTTGTCATCTGAAAATCTTTTATTCTGAGAATTATCACTCATTTTCGCTGTGCCTCCGCCGATTTTACCGGAAAGCTCCGACAAATCGCTGTATTTTTGAATTTTCGCATTCTTCCCCAGTATCTTGTTATTATATCAAATTTTTAACATCTTTTCAAGTACTTTTTCAAATTATACATAAAACCTTAATATTTCTTATTCATAGACGAATATTTCTTCGGTGTTATACCCTTTATTTTTTTAAATACTGCGGCGAAATAGTTACTGTCATTAAAGCCGCAGTCTGCGGCAATCTCGGTAATAGCCCTGTTTGACTTTACAAGCATTTTCTCTGCAGCCGAAACCCTTGAAATGTTTACATACTCATTAAAGCCTACACCCGTTACGTTTTTAAACTGCTTGGAAAAATAGCTTTCACTCATTGCAAACTTTGAAGCCACGGTTTTAAGGCTTAAATCACCGCTGTAATTTTCACTTATATATCTTGCCGCATTCTGAATTATCGTATAAATCTGACTTAAATTCTCGCATTTTTCCTTAAGGCGATACCTCGAAATCAATATAAGCATCTGTTTAAGATACAGTCTCTCCATCTCATAATAATCCTTCTGCTTCTTTTTATCCTCACTCTCAATCTTTAAAAATATATCCTTAAGCTTGTAAAGCTGTTCACCGGGAAAACGTATATGCTTATCCTTTTTCAGCTCTCTTATATATTCCTTCATTTCTTCCCCTGCAAAATCATCATCAAAAACAAACAACAGCCGCTCTGCTCCGCCACACTCATCACTGTCCGTTTTGTGGAATGCACCCTTAGGCACAAAAATCATATCCCCCTTTTCAAGAAGATATATTTCATTTCCGATAAAATATTTAGTCTTCCCCTCTTCAAGATAATACATTTCGTGCTTATCATGGAAATGAAATCTCGTCATTTTTGTATACGGACTTGAAAGCTTCTTTTTGTGAAAAAACTCTATCTTTTCATCACTGTATACCGCCATTTACATCACCGCCTTTTTTATCTTCTCATATTTTATCACA
>JAZQLM010000050.1:0-3011 GCA_045542655.1 Clostridia bacterium
GAAAACTGTATTCAGCTATATTTCGGTATGGTCTGCTGATGAAGAATACAGTATTTGGGATATATTTTTAGAGGGAGTAATGTGGGTTCAGAATATTCTCTCTGTTGTAGTGGTTATGGCACTTTTATTGAGCTGATTACTTAACTGTAATCTCTTTAAAGCTGTTTGATATATCTGTATCGGATTTTATATACACGTCCATATAGTTAGGAAGTGTTGCGTGGTATTTTCCGCCCGAGGTTTTCTCTTCAACAAGGACAAGTACCTTTTTGCCGATATATGAGCGGTAAAATTCATCATTCATTTGCTTTGCAAGCTCCAGCATTTTTTCGCTGCGGGCTTCTTTTATTTTTTCCGGAATCTGGTTTTTCATAGCTGCCGCACGAGTGCCTTTTCTTATTGAATATTTGAAAACGTGCATTTGCATAAAACCGATTTTTTTGCAGAAATTATATGATGAAATAAATTCCTCATCACTTTCTCCCGGAAAACCTACCATAACATCTGTAGTAAACGAAACATCAGGAATGTTTTCCCTGAGAAGCTTTACTGCCTTTTCATAGTCGGCGGTGGTGTAGTGTCTGTTCATTCTTTTTAAAGTTTCATCACAGCCGCTCTGGAGGGCAAGATGATAGTGAGGACAGAGCTTTTTAAGTTTTTTTGTCCTGTTTACAAAGTCATCGGTGATGATAACAGGTTCAAGCGAACCGAGGCGTATACGCTCAATACCGTCAATTTTTTCTATCATTTCAATTACATCAATTAAAGTGGTTTCATAGCCGAAATCTTTGCCGTAGGAATCAAGGTGAATACCCGTAAGCACTATTTCGGGATAACCTTTTTTTGCAAGCTCTGTAACCTCTTTTAAAATATTTTCGGGCTTTCTTGAACGGACTCTGCCCCTTGCGTAAGGAATAATACAGTAGGAACAAAAGTTGTCACAGCCGTCCTCAATTTTAATTGTGGCTCTTATTCTGCTCTGTTCACCTGTTATGCAAAGTTCTTCATAGTCCCTGAAATTGGTCATATCGGTATTAAGGGTAAGCTTTTCGCCTTCTATTGCTCTTTCGACACATTCGACAATTCTTCCCTTTTCAGCAGTACCTATTACAATGTCAACCCCCTCAATTGATGAAGCTTTTTCAGGCTCGGTCTGGGCAAAACAGCCTGTGACCGCAACAATAGAGTTTGGATTTTCCTTTTTTGCACGTCTTATATGCTGACGGGATTTCTGAGCACCTGTGCCGGTGACCGTGCAGGTGTTAATGACATAAATATCTCCAGTCTCACCTTTTTCGGCTATTTCATAGCCTTTTTGGCGGAAAAGCTCGCTCATTGCCTGACTTTCGTAATAGTTAGTTTTACAGCCAAGTGTAATAAATTTTACCTTCATATTTGAAAACTTCCAATTCTTAATAGATTTATCATAAAAAATTTGTAATAAAATTATACACTTTTTTATTGACTATTGCAAGAAAAAATTATATAATATAGGTAAATAAATTAAAGGAGGCACAAAAATGAAAACTTTTCAGATTTTACTAAGCTCTATAAACGATGTTAAAAATTTTGTAAACACAGTTAGTAAGTATGATTATGAAATTGATTTAACATCAGGCAGATACGTTGTTGATGCAAAATCTATTATGGGAATTTTCAGCCTTGATTTAAGTAAGCCGATTAAGGTGGAAATACACAACGAAAACTGTGAAGATTTGTTCAGCGAGTTAAAGCCGTACGTTCAGTAATGATTTGATAAAGGTTTGCGTTGTGCGGCCTTTATCAAACGAAAACGTAATTTCAAAAGACGGAATGTGTGCAAAACAATGCTCTTGTTTTAAAAGTAAAAGAGCTTAGTTTTGTGCGGTTTTTCTCGTTTTGAAGAAAACAGAGGATTATGTCACAAAAAGAAATTTATATGAAAATGGCACTTTCTGAGGCGGAGGAGGCTTATAAAAAAGGCGAAATCCCCATTGGAGCTGTCATTGTGAAAAATGGCGAAGTTATTGCAAAAGCACATAATTTGCGTGAAACGGAAAAAAATTCATTGCTTCATGCAGAAGTTGTCGCAATTGACCGTGCCTGCAAAAAGCTTTCGGGCTGGCGGCTTTCGGGGTGTGATATTTATGTTACCCTTGAGCCGTGTCATATGTGTATAGGTGCGATTGTCGAGGCTAAAATCGATAATTTGTATTTTGGTGCTTATGACAGGAAAAAGGGAGCAGTCTTTTCAATCGATGAAATTCCGAAAAATAAAAATCTCTGCCACAGACTTGATTGGTCGGGCGGAATTTTAGAGGACGAATGTTCTGAGATTATAAAAAAATTTTTTGCTGAGCTTCGCAAAACAAAAAGAGAAAATAATTAAACTTATATAACTTAGGAGGAAACAAAATGAGCAAAAAGTATGTATACCTTTTTAAAGAAGGTAATGCAACAATGAGAGAGCTTCTCGGCGGTAAAGGTGCAAACCTTGCTGAAATGACAAGTCTCGGACTTCCTGTTCCGCAGGGTTTTACAGTATCTACAGAGGCTTGTACTCAGTACTATGAGGATGGCAGAAAGATTAACGATGCTATTCAGGCTGAGATTATGGAAAACATCACAAAGATGGAAGAAATCTGCGGCAAAAAGTTCGGAGATAAGGAAAATCCCCTTTTGGTATCTGTTCGTTCAGGTGCAAGAGCTTCTATGCCGGGTATGATGGATACAATCTTAAACCTCGGTCTTAACGAAGAGGTTGTTGAAACAATGTCTGCAAAGTCAGGTAATCCCCGTTGGGCTTGGGACTGTTACAGAAGATTTATTCAGATGTATTCAGACGTTGTTATGGAAGTTGGTAAGAAATACTTTGAACAGCTTATCGATGAAATGAAAGAGGCTAAAGGCGTAACTCAGGACATCGATCTTACAGCTGAAGACCTCAAGGTTCTTGCAGGTCAGTTCAAGGAAGAATATAAGAATAAGATTGGTAAGGACTTCCCGACCGATCCGAAGGAACAGCTTATGGG
>JAZQLM010000051.1:0-1777 GCA_045542655.1 Clostridia bacterium
GTTTCACCTATAGATTTTCCGCCTAAGAAATCAACGGGAGCTTTAATGTCCTTGTTCTCAACATCGAAAACCTTTCTCACAAGAGAGAAACCGTTTGAATGAACACCGCTTGACGGGATAGCAATAACAGCATCGCCCTCTTTTACGGTGTTTTTATCAAGAACCTTAGCCTTGTCAACTACACCAACAGTAAAGCCTGCAAGGTCATATTCGTCAACAGGATAGAAACCGGGCATTTCAGCAGTTTCACCGCCGATAAGCTCACAGCCTGACTGTACACAGCCCTCTGCAATACCTGAAACGATTTCTGCGATTTTTTCAGGATAATTCTTTCCGCAGGCAATGTAGTCGAGGAAGAAGAGGGGCTTTGCACCGCAGCAGAGTACGTCGTTTACGCACATAGCAACGCAGTCAATGCCGACTGTGTCGTGCTTGTCCATCAAAAACGCAAGCTTAAGCTTTGTACCAACACCGTCTGTTCCGCTTACTAAAACAGGGTTCTTAAGACCTGTCATATCAAGCTCAAAGAGACCTCCGAAGCCGTCGATGTCTGAATTTTTACTGCTCACAATGGTGCGGGCAATGTGCTGTTTCATAAGCTCAACTGCACGGTATCCGGCAGTAATATCAACTCCTGCTGCTGCATAACTGTCTGATTTGGATTTTAAATTCATAACTTTATTCCTTTCACTTTGGTATTAATCTTATATATTAAACAAATTATTATCTATTCTTTTCCGCTCCAGCAATAGGTACAAAGCTTGCAAGGTTCAAGACCTATCGCTTTTATTGCACCTTCGATTGACTGAAATTCGAGGGAAGCAAAATTAAATTTTTCACAGATAGTCTTTCTTAAATTTTTTCCTCTTTCGGTGGAGGAGTCACTGTATTCCGCTATGTGCTTAAAGCCTTCCTCACCCTCAAGTTCCATAATAATTCTTCTTGCTATAAGCTCCATTTCGCTTCTTGAACTTGAAAAGTTCAGGTATTTACAGTTGTACATAATCGGAGGACACGCAGAACGCATATGAACCGCCTTTGCACCGTTTTCGTAAAGGAAATCAACTGTTTCCTTAAGCTGTGTACCACGCACTATGGAATCGTCCACGAACAAAAGGCTCTTATCCTGAATAAGCTCGTGTATAGGGATTTGCTTCATCTTTGCAATTCTGTTTCTGTCCGTCTGATGGGAGGGGGTAAAGCTCCTCGGCCATGTAGGTGTGTATTTTATAAACGGTCTTGCAAAGGGAACTCCGCTTTTGTTTGCGTAACCGATTGCGTGAGGTGTTCCCGAATCGGGAATACCGCTTACATAATCAATACCTTCGGCATTTTTCGCCTTTGCATCTGCCTCAGCCATAATAGCACCGTTTCTGTAACGCATAGTCTCTACGTTTACACCCTCGTAGTTAGAGGTGGGATAACCGTAGTATGTCCATAAAAACGCACAGATTTTCATTTCTTCTCCGGCCTCTTTAAGCTGAGTAAGACTGTCAGCAGTAAGCTCTACAATCTCGCCCGGACCAAGCTCCCTGAAATCCTCGTAGCCGAGCTTCTGATAAGCAAAGGACTCAAAGGAAACACAGTGACCGTCCTCGTTTTTACCGATGAGAACGGGTATTCTTCCCAAGCGGTGACGGGCGGCAATAAGGCTTCCGTCGTTTTTTAAAATAAGGATTGAGGCAGAGCCTTCGATTTCGTTCTGGGCAAATTCGATGCCCTCTGAAAAGGTGGATTTCTGATTTATCAAAGCTGCAATAAGCTCGCAGGAATTTAC
>JAZQLM010000052.1:0-4602 GCA_045542655.1 Clostridia bacterium
AAAATTTATGGTATTATATAACTAAAGATAATTAAAACTCTTAGAGGAGGTTGATTTTATGATTAAATTTAATATTGGTTTAAAAGGTACGGGCAAAACAAAAAAGCTTATTGATGCTGTTAATGTTGCCATCAAGGAAGAAAAGGGAAATGTTGTTTGCATTACAGAAGGTAATCGCCTTATCCACGACATTGACCGTGATGTTCGTATGATAAATACAGAGAATTTTGATATTAAAAACTTTGATATGTTTACAGGGCTTCTGTATGGTATCATGGCACAGAACTTTGATGTTACACATATCTTCATCGACAGCTTATTTAAGAGCGTTCCTGGCGAAAAGGCTGAAAATATTGATTTGTTAATTGATGTTCTTGAAAAGCTTGAAGAAAAGTTTGAGGTTTCATTCACCGTTATGGTTTCAATCAGCGAGGATGAAGCAACAGATAAGATTAAGAAATATATTGCTTAATTTTTGAAACGCTTTGGGGAGCATTTGCTCCCCTTTAATAATTATTTATGGAGTGAAATTTTATTATGGAATATATAAGTACAAGAAATTCAGTTATTAAGGTGAAATCCAGCGAAGCAATTAAAAAGGGAATTTCTGATGAAGGCGGATTGTTTGTTCCTGCTGAAATTCCTGTAATTGAACTTAGCGATATAGAAAAGATTTCAGCAAAAAGCTATGTTGAACGTGCAACCTTTATATTAAAGAAATATCTCACAGATTTTTTGGTAAAAGAAGTAAGAGATTGTGCGAAAAATGCCTACTCAAATAAAAAATTCGGAGCATCAAATCCTGCTCCCGTGAAAAAACTTAATGACTCTATGTATGTTCTTGAACTGTGGCATGGTCCGACCTGTGCTTTTAAGGATATGGCACTTCAGATTTTGCCGTATTTCCTTACTTATTCAATAAAGAAAACAGGGGAAACCAAAGAGGTTGTTATACTTGTTGCAACTTCGGGCGATACAGGAAAGGCTGCACTTGAAGGCTTTAAGGATGTTCCGGGTACAAAAATTTCTGTTTTTTATCCCAGTGACGGTGTAAGTGACATTCAGAAGCTTCAGATGATTACTCAGACAGGTAAAAATGTTAATGTAGTTGGTATTGAAGGTAATTTTGATGATGCTCAAAACGGCGTTAAGGCAATATTTACTGATGAAAGTGTAAAAGCTAAAATTTCTGAAAAGGGTTATGTGTTCTCTTCGGCTAATTCTATAAACTGGGGAAGATTGGTTCCGCAGATAGTTTATTACTTCTCGGCTTACTGCGATATGCTTTTAAAGGGCGAAATTGAGCTTGGTGAAAAAATTAATATTTGCGTACCTACAGGAAACTTCGGTAATATACTCGCCGCATATTATGCTAAAAGGATGGGACTTCCCGTTAATAAGCTTATATGTGCATCAAACAGCAATAATGTTCTTTCTGAATTTATAAAAACTGGTGAGTATGACAGAAACAGAGAATTCTACACTACTGTTTCTCCGTCTATGGATATTCTTATTTCAAGTAATCTTGAAAGACTATTATTTGATTTAACCGGAAATGATTCTGTAAGAGTTTCAAAATGGATGGACAATTTAAAGAAAAACGGCACATACAAGGTTGATGATGACGTAAAGGAGAAAATTAATGAAGTTTTCTGGGGTGCATACTGTGATGACTATTTCACAAAAGAATCTATCTATAAGACAAATGCTGAGTATGGTTATACTGTTGATACACACACTGCTGTTGCAATTGATGTGTACAATCAGTATGTAAATGAAACCGGAGATAATACAAAGACCGTAATTGCATCAACAGCAAGTCCGTTTAAGTTCAATGAGAGTGTACTTTCTGCTTTGGGTAAAGAGGATGAGGCTAAAAATCTTGATGATTTTGCACTTTTGGATTTACTCTCTGAAACTGCGGAAATGGAAATACCTGAAAGCCTTAAAAAGCTTAAGAAGAGCAAAAAGAGATTTGAAGCTGTAGTGGAAAAGGATAAAATGCTTGATGCAGTATATTCTTTCCTTAAGTAATAAGTTATAAAAAATCACTAAAAGGGCATCGCCCTTTTAGTGATTGCAATTTTTTCGCAGTTAATTATTCACAGCTGTTAGGAATAAATGTCTGACATTCTGTATCGCAGGATGTTTTTGAGTTTTTACCGTTAACAACGATGTTTCCGGCAGTACATTTGTTACCGGCTGAATGATATTTACATTCTTCAACTGTGCAATCTACGCCTTTTAAAATTTCTGACATAATAAATTCTCCTTTAATTAACATATTTAAAGCATTTGCTTTTAATTTATTATGTCAAAATATTTATTGATTTATACACAAAGAGGAGGTTTTAATGTGTCAATTTATGCAATTTCTGATTTGCATCTCTCTTTTTCTGTGGATAAACCAATGAATATTTTCGGTGAAAAATGGAATAATTATACTGAAAGACTTTTTGGAAACTGGCAAAAGGTGGTAACTGATGATGATATAGTTATTATTCCCGGTGATATTTCGTGGGCAACATATCTTGATGATTGCTATGCGGACTTTAAATATATTGAAAGTCTTAAAGGTAAAAAAATTATTTTAAAAGGTAATCACGATTACTGGTGGACTACCGTAAATAAAATGAACGGTTATGCTCGAGAAAATTCGTTTTCGACAATTTCTTTTTTGCAGAACAACTCGGTTATTTATAATTCTACTGCGATTTGCGGAACAAGAGGCTGGACAATCAAGACACCCGGCTGCAGCGAGCTAAATGAAAAAATTTTTGAGAGAGAAAAAAGAAGGCTCATTTTATCCCTTGAGGATGCAAAAAAATATAGCCCTGATGAAATAATCGTTGCTATGCACTATCCGCCGATTGAAGCGGAAAATTCTAACCATGATTTTATTGACATTATGAAAGAATACGGTGTGAAAAAATGTATTTACGGACATCTTCATGCTCAGTCACATAAGCGTGCCATTACAGGTGATTTTGACGGAATTGAGCTTAGCCTTGTTGCGGGTGACTATATAAATTTTGAGCCTATAATGCTGAAATTGTAGTTTTCTGTAGAAAAATAACCAAATATTTCACATAATGAACTTGATTTTTTTAAAATATTATTAAATTTTATTTATAGTATTGTATTTTATTTTTAATTGTGATATAATGAATTTATATGAGAACATACAGGAGAGGAATGTTATAATGAGTACAGTAGAAAAATTGGATAACAGTATGGTAAGCTTTGAATTTTCGGTTTCAGCCGAGGAATTTGACAAGGCAGTTAATAAGGCATATAAGAAAAATGTCGGCCGTATTAATGTTCAGGGCTTCAGAAGAGGTAAGGCTCCGAGAGCAATTATCGAAAGATATTACGGAAAAGAAATTTTTTATGAGGATGCAGTAAACATTGTTTTACCTGACGCATATGATAAAGCTATAGAAGAAAACAATATTGAAGCGGTTGCTCAGCCTGAAATCGATGTTAAAGAAATTTCTGCTGAAACAGGTGTAGTTTTCACTGCAAAAGTTACTGTAAAGCCTGAATTTGAACTTGGTACATACAAGGGTGTTGAGGTTTCAAAGGTTACACACAGAACTACGGAAAAGGAAATTAATGCCGAGATAGAAAAGGTTCGTGAAAGAAATTCAAGACTCGTGTCTGTAGAAGACAGGGCTGCTGAGCTTAATGATACAGTAAATATTGATTTTGAGGGATTTGCTGACGGAAAAGCTTTTGAGGGTGGAAAAGGCGAAGGCTTTGACTTAACACTCGGTTCAGGTCAGTTTATACCCGGATTTGAAGAACAGCTTGTTGGCAAGAATATCGGTGAAGAGGTTGATGTTAACGTAACCTTCCCGAAAGAATATCATGCAGAGGACCTAAAAGGAAAGGATGCACTTTTTAAAGTAAAAATTAACGGAATTAAGGTTAAGGAGCTTCCTGAGCTTGATGATGAATTTGCAAAAGACGTAAGTGAATTTGATACATTTGATGAATATAAAGCGGATGTAACTAAAAAGTTAAAAGAAGCAAACAAGGCTAAATCTAAGCAGGAATTTGAAAACAAGGTAATTGATAAGGTTGTTGAAAATACTGAGATTAATATTCCGGCTGCTATGATTGAAGCTTCAGTTGAGAATAGTGTTCGTGATTTTGCAACACAGCTCAGTTATCAGGGACTTGATTTCAAACAGTATATGCAGTACACAGGTGCTACACTTGATTCTTTAAAGGATCAGTTCAGACCTGATGCTGAAAAGAAAGTGAAGACATCACTTGTTCTTGAAAAGATTGCTAAGACTGAAAACATTGAAGCAACAGATGAAGAGGTTGAAGAAGTTCTTAAAATGTATGCAGAACAGAGCAAAATGTCAATTGATGATGTGAAGAAATACATTAACCCTGATGAAATCAAGGAAAACAAGATTATAGAAAAAACTGTTGAATTTCTTGTTAGCAATGTAGCTTCTAAATAAACATCATAACTTAAATATTTATAAGGTTAATCCGGTAATTTCGGATTAACCTTACTTTTAAATATAATAGTTTGTCGAAAAAGCTAATTTTTTAGGGGGTTAAAAAATGAATAACAGTATGATA
>JAZQLM010000053.1:0-7144 GCA_045542655.1 Clostridia bacterium
CTGTTCATTTTGAAAATGATAATCTTAACACCATTGATGAAGATTGTGATTTCAGACTTACTACTATGGCGAGCTTAGCACAGGAAGAATCACGAAAGACATCAGAAAGATTGAAATTTGGTTTCAGGCAATCTGTTGAAAAAGGTACTGTCCTTGGTAATGACAGCATCTGGGGATACAGAAAGGAAAAAGGCAAACTGGTTATTGTTGAAGAAGAGGCTGAAATGGTCAGGAAAATCTTTGATTTGTATGCCAATGAGAATTTAGGAGTCAGAGCAATCGCTAAGATGTTAAGCGACTCTGGTCTCCGTAATACAAATGGTAATCCGTTTTCTTTTTCCACTATTAAAGGAATTTTAGTTAATCCTAAATATAAAGGGTTCTATTGCGGAAACAAGACGCACAAGGTTCATTTTTTGAGCAATGAGATAGCGTATGTGTCGAAGGATGAATGGGTTGTGTATGAAGACCACGAAAAAGTTCCGCCAATTGTATCTGCTGAACTTTGGGACAAGGCTAATCGCAAGCTCAAAGAGCGAAGTGAAAAGATGTCAAGTAGCGATAAGACAAGTTATCAGAACAAATACTTATATTCGGGAAAGATTGTTTGTGGTGAGCATGGCACTTGCTATCATCATACAATCTATAAATATAAGAATTTAGGAAACAAAGAGCTTTGGGCTTGTAAAGAATACGGTAATGGAAACAAATGCAGAAATCCATTAGTATATACAACCGAGATGGATGCAGTTATGAGAGAGGTCTATAATCAGATTATTTGTGAAAAGACAAGTATCATAAACGAACTCATTGACCTCTACAAGGAAAGCGGCAGCACAAAGGCGATTGCAAAATCCAAGCACAAAATCGAAGCTGACATCAATGCTATTCTTGCTAAAAAAGACAAGCTCTTAGACCTTGCAATGGATGGCCGGTTATCTAATGAAGAGTTTGAGCAGAGAAATAACAGTTTTAATGCTCAAGTTAGCGAACTGAGAGTAAGACTATCTGAACTTGATGAAGAGGAGCAGAAAAGTCTTGATTTAAAGGAATCAATCGAAGGTCTTCGCTCCTCTATTGCAAATGAACTCAACTTCACAGAAGACCTCGGTAAAAATGTTGTTGATAGTTTTATTGATAAGATTGTGGTATATAAAAGTGAAGTAGAAAATCAGATTGACTTAAAAATCTTTTTAAAACTTCTTCCTTCTGCTCCACAGAACTTTACGGAGGATTCACACATTTTAACATTTGGCAGCGGACAGCTAATACAAACCAGAGGTGGTAATACAAGGTCGTTGAAAGCATATGATTTGACTTTTAACTATGAATTATGTTATCATCTGGAATAATTATTATGGTATAGAGAATGCTTATTAACACATTCTCTATACCACTTGTTTTTGCTTTTCATAATTCTGTGTATTGCCACAGTTTTATCGAATGTGAAAAAGCCTTGCAATTTGTTGAAAAATGCGGTAAAATACACATCATAAAATAAAAACTGATTAAGAACTTCGGTTTGTAGCGAACAATACATATGATAAGGGCAGATATTGAAACGGAAGTAAGTCCCATTGTAGGTACTGAAAAGCAATCCGAAGAGCTTGTTCACTATTTATTAAATGAGTTTGAGGTTGATCCTAAAAAGATATGGCAATCAAACATTTTTGGAAAGTCGTTACACGAGCTTGTAAACGAGGGCTTACACAACAAGCTCTACCGTATGCCAGATGATGCTCAGATGAAGCTTCAGGAAACGCTTACAAAGATTATCAACGAGGGTACCGGCGGACTTATCTGCATAATCCTATAATTTTTTCTGTCATTCATATTAAAAAAGGGTATATTTCAAGATGTGAGTTTTCACTATTTTGAAATAATACCCTTTTTTCTGTTTTATTTTGTGCATAAAAAAGTTGTATTTTTAAACCTTCGTTTTAACTGTTCAGGAAGATTTTCGTCACTGACAAAGAAGTCAATATCACTTAATGTAAGACTGACGAATTTCCCCTCTGTATTAAACTTATCACTGCCGCAAAGATACACAAGCTTTTTTACATTATTCCTAAAAAATTGGATGTTGCGTACTCCACCCTCATTCAAAGATAATATCTGACCTTTAATATTAAAGGCGGTTGAAGAAAAGAATGCAACATCTATATTGAATTTAAGCAGCGAATCGAGCACAAAATCACCGCCTAAAATTCCCGGACACTCAACAACCTTTCCTCCCGTACAATATGTATTTATACCGTGCTCACTCAAAAAATCCGCAAGAACCATATTGCAGGTAACAACTGTTATTCCTTTTTTATCGGTCAGGAAATGTCCCATATACTGAGTAGTGGATGAGCCGTCTATGTAAATAACGTCACCATTTTGAACCAAAGCTGACGCTTTTTTTGCAATAGCATTTTTCGCTGATTTCATACTGTGCTGTCTAAATCTGAACGGAGAAATATTTGCATCCTTAAACGAAACCCCTCCAAAGCTTCTTGTGACAAGTCCCTGTTTTTGCAAAAGTGTCAAATCTCTTCTGATACTTGCAGGACTGTATTTTATTTCTTTCACAAGATAATCTACGGTTACATAGTGGTTTTTCTGCAATATCTTCATTATTTCATCCATACGTTCCTGTTGATACATAATAACACCTTCTTGATTATTGTTGATTATTTTGAAAAATTTTCGCAAATATTGATTTTTTTTGTTTATTAGATTATACTTTCTTTGGCACTAAAAGTCAAGGAGGATTTTATAATGAGAAAACCGGAAAAGCTTTATGAAGGAAATATGCGTAAAAAATACCTGCTATTTGCAATCCCGCTTATTTTATCAGCCCTTCTTTCACAATCATATAATTTTATAAATTCAATGATGATTGGTAAATTTATAGGGAGTGAAGCATTTGCTTCAACAGCGGTTACTGATGAACTGATAACCTTTTTCAATTCAATATTCTTTGGTTACCTTACAGGTATAGGTATATATGTTTCCGTCCTTTTCGGAAAAAATCAATACGAAAAAATGCTAAACGTTATTAAAGTTAATTTTTTATTCTCATCCTGCTTTGCAATCATAATATCAGCCGGATGCAATTTGTTTTGCGGACATATATTTGATATACTTAACGTAAATAATGAGATATATAAAAATGCTGAAATTTATTTCAGGATATACGTCCTTGGCTACTTGGTTTTCCAATTCAACTGGGGTTTTACATACATTTCAAACGGTATGGGACTTACCAAATTTCCTCTCCTTGCCTCCATTATAACAGGAATTACCAATATTACACTGAACTATCTGTTTTTGTCTGTTTTGGATAAGGGGATAGGATACAGTGCTTTGGCAACTTTAATATCATCAGCTGTTACTACATCTATTTACTTTTGTATTTATATAAGGCTGTTTAAAAAAATGGGAGTCAAATTAAACGGACTGAAAATTAACAAAGAGCTGCTTAAAGGCTCCGCAGCATACGGAGCACCGTCAATGTTTCAGCAAATGTCAATGTATGCCTGTACAGCACTGGTTTCTCCCCTTACAAACACCTGTGCAACAGCCGCACTTTCAGGATATGCGGTAGCAAACAAGGCGAGGCATTTAATCTATGCAATTTATCAGGAATCAAGCAAGGCAAACACCGTCTTTGTCGGCCAGGCTATGGGTGCAGGAAAAATTGACAAAATAAAAAAAGGAATAAAAATCGGAATAACACAGGGACTCATATTTTTCTGTGTAACGCTTACTCTATTCATAATTTTTGCAAAGGGGTTTACCTCCCTCTTTTTAGATTCTTCAAAAGACGCAGAGAGTTTTACGGTAAGTGTAAATATTATACGTTTTTTGTTTCCGCTCATAATTTTTAATGTTTTCAACAATCTTTTCCACGGAATATTCAGGGCGGTAGGCTCAGGAAAGATTATGCTTACTTCTACATTAATTTACGCCGTGTCGTATGTAATATACGCCTGTATTATGTTTTCCGTACTGCCTTATGAAATCCGTATTTATGGAGTGCAGCTTGCTCTTAGCGGAGCATATATTACAGAATTACTCTTTGGAACATTTATCTTTATCACAGGAAAGTGGAAATCTCCCGAATATTTAAAACTTGAGAATGCTTGTAAGTATTAGAGGGAAATAAGTGAAGAATTAGGTTTTTGCGACCAATTTTATTTTTCAAAAAATTTAAGGAGCGATTTGGTATATCGCCCCTCAGATACAGAAAAAACAGATTTTCAGTTTTATAACTTACCACATAAACGGTGTTCTGTAATAATTCATCGTTGTAAAGTATGATGAAATCATAATGATTATGAATAAGTATTTTATTACACCGATAACTATTGAAAAAATACAGAATGTTCTTGTATTTTGCGAATAAATACCTGCCTTTTTGATATTTCCCGCACTGATTTCCGCCTTTGTCATCACAGAAAACACTATTGCGGCAATGCCAAAGCCAATACTTCCGAAAATTGTACATAAAATCGAAAGTATGAAATATTCCTTAGGCTTTTTCACATACTGTCTGTAAATTGCCTCATAATATTTTTTGTCCGGAGTGTTTTTCTTTTCTTCAGACAAATTTTCTTCCACAGCCGGTATATAAGGCTTTACAGTATCTTGTATATCAGAAGTCTGAGTTTTAACATCTTCAGCCTGTGAATAAAAAGTTTTTTCAGGCATCTCCTGTTCAACAGCCGCAGCAGTTGTCTGCTGTCTTAAATTTTTGTTTATATCCGCTATATACTTACCGCAGGATATACAGTTATTATATGAATCTTCATTATAAGTTCCGCAATTCGGACAATACATACTTTATCCCTCCCGTTTATTGTTCTTTTTTATTATTCGACACGAGAGTCCTTTTTCCTTTAAATTTCGTTCTACTTTATATTCTAATTTTCATTTTAAAATTTTAATTCTCATATCTCCAAGGAGCTTTTTTTCTATCCTTGAAACCTGAACCTGTGAAATACCAAGCTGTTTTGCAGTCTCCGACTGTGTTTTCTGTTTAAAATACCTCAAATTAATAATCATCTGGTCTCGCTTTGAATACCCCTTTATTAATTCATCAAGCATAATCTTATTTACAACATCCGACTCAAAATTCACGGGTGATTCAAGCTTGTCAATTAACGCCTTTGTATCACCCTTTTCGCTTTCTCCTGCTTTATAAATAGACTCAGGTCTTGCCGAGGCCTCAATAGCACACGAGAGTTCCTCGGGACTTACTCCAAGCCTCTGAGCAATTTCCTTTACCGTAGGTTCTGAATCATTCTCGCTGATAAGCATTTCTTTTATCTTTGAAGCCTTTAACGAAAGCTCCTTTAAACTCCTGCTGACCTTAATCATCCCGTCATCACGCAGAAACCGTTTTATCTCTCCCATAATCATAGGCACAGCATAGGTGGAAAATTTAACGTCATAGCCTACATCAAACTTATCAATTGCCTTTATTAAACCAATACAGCCAATCTGAAACAAATCCTCTGCTTCAGTACCTCTTCCCATAAATCGCTTTACTATACTGTGCACAAGACCGATATTTTCCTGTATAATTTCCTCTCTTGCCGCCAAATCGCCGCCGAGTGCTTTCTTTATGAGGACATCAAAGTTTACATTATATTTTTCAGACATACTATCCTCCCTATGTAAAATTTGAGAAATTCTTACACCTGACTAAGCTTTTTCCTCATAATAACCTTTGTTCCCTCACCATATTTTGATTTTACCGTCAAATCGTCCATAAAAGTCTGCATAACAGTAAAACCCATACCGCTGCGTTCTCCGTCCGTATCTGTTGTAAATAAGGGCTGCATCGCCCTCTCGATATTTTCAATTCCAATTCCCTCGTCTTCAACCGAGATTTCAAGCTCCATACCGATTATCCTGCAAGTAACCGTAACAACACCGATTGTATTTATGTAACCGTGAACAATAGAATTCGTCACGGCCTCAGAAACGGCAGTCTTAATATCAGCAAGTTCTGCCGCCGTTATATCAAGTTGTACGGCAAATGCACCTACTGCTGCTCTTGCAAAAGCTTCATTAGCACTTTTTGCCGGAAATTCAAGCTTCATAAAATTATCCATAATCCGTTTTCCCTTTCATCTGAATTATCTTTTGTTTTTTATTAGATTTAAAAATTATTTACATTCCAAGATTTTCTTAAGTCCCGATATTTCAAGTATCTTATCAACCTGCTCATTCGCTCTTATAACCATCGTCTTTCCTCCAAGCGAATTTATAAGCTTATAACGTCCCGCAATAACGCCTATCCCCGAGCTGTCCATAAACGATACCTTGTTAAAATCAAGCACAAGATTTTTTATCTTTCTGAGTGTAATTTCCCTGTCTATAGCCTCCCGTACTTCGCCGGCACTGTGATGGTCAAGCTCACCCTCCGGTTTAACGACAAGAGTCGTACCTATATGTTCAAGTCTCAATTTCATCAAATCAACCTCCTTCATTTTATAATTCTATAATTACCAATAATTTCCTTTTTTATTTTTAAAAAATCGTCACACAAAAAACGACAGCCGAGGACAAATTTCGACTGTCGTTTAAATTTTTATATTAGTTATTCAAAGCTTTTAAGTGATTCGATAACCTTTTCGAGCATTTCTTTATATTTTTCGCCCTTTTTACGTTCCTCTTCAACAACGCTTGCAGGAGCTTTATCAACAAAACCTTTGTTATTAAGCTTTCCTTCAACACGCTTAATCTCATTTTTAAGGTTAGTTTTTTCCTTGGTTAATCTTTCGATTTCTTTTTCTCTGTCAACAAGCTCATCAAAAGGAATATAAATTTCAGCCTTGTCAACAACTACAGAAACAGCATTTTCAGGAATACCGTCCTTATCGGCCTTAATAACAACCTCCTGAGCGGAAGCAAGCTTTTCAAAGAACACTGTTCCGTCCGAAAAAGCACCTTCATCATTCGTAACAATATAAAGCTTTGCCTTCTTTGACGGCGGAACATTCATCTTATTTCTTACATTTCTTATGCCCTTTATAGCATTCATAATTACTTCCATATGCAAAACCGCATCTTTATCCTCAAGTTCGGAAGAATAAACAGGGAATTCGGAAATCATTATGCTTTCACCCTCGTGAGGAAGTGCCTGCCA
>JAZQLM010000054.1:0-3073 GCA_045542655.1 Clostridia bacterium
AATTGGAAAAGCTTGGACTGAAAGCTTTTGCGGAAAATACGTTAAGACTTTTAAAGGTATGGTTTGAGGGCGAATGTTCGGATGAGGTTGTCGATTCAATGACAGAATACATTATTTCGGGCGGAGAGTACGGAAGTGAAAAAAATGCGGCTCTTGCCACGGAAATCAGGGAAAATCAGGGAAAAAATATAGAAGAGGTCAATAAAACCAAAAAAATACGACTTATTTTTCCAAGTCTTATACATATGCAAAAGGGTTATCCGTTGTTAAAAAAATACCCTGTTTTGCTTCCGGTGTTTTGGGGTGTCAGGCTTATTAAAGGGTTGATTTCGGGGAAGTCAAAGGTAAGTGCATTAAGGAGAAAAAGTGAGTATATTACCGAAGAAAATCTTAATAGCTTTGACAGCCATATGAAGACTGTAGGACTTGATATATATAACGGGAAAAAAGGTGAATGATATGAATATACTTGTAACCGGTGCAAAAGGTTTTGTGGGAAGAAATCTTTGCGAGGCTTTAAAAAATATAAGGGACGGAAAAGACAAGACATATTCTCTTACAAATGATTTAAGTATACTGGAATATGATATTGATACGGATGAGGCATTATTAGAAGAATATTGTAAAAAAGCGGATTTTGTCATTAATCTTGCCGGGGTAAACAGACCGCAGAATGAAGAAGAATTTATGGCGGGGAATTTTGGCTTTGCCTCAAAGCTTCTTGAAATTTTGAAAAAGTACAACAACAAATGTCCGGTTGCCGTTTCATCATCTATACAGGCTGCACTTGAAAATCCTTACGGGCGGTCAAAAAAAGCCGGAGAGAACCTTTTCTTTGAGTATGCAAAGGAAACAGGGGCAAAGGTTTATGTGTACCGTTTCCCCAATGTTTTTGGAAAGTGGTGCAGACCGAATTACAACAGTGCTGTGGCAACATTTTGCCATAATATAGCAAGAGGTCTTGATATAACCGTAAATGACAGAAATTATATGATGACACTTGTCTATATAGATGATGTAGTAGAAGAACTTATTAACGCTCTTTCCGGAAAAGCTAATTTAAGCGGTAATTTTGCAGAAGTACCGGTGGTACATAATATTACTCTTGGCGAGATTGTTGATTTGCTTTATTCTTTTAAAGAATCACGTGAATGGCTTTCAGTTCCGGATATGAGCGATAGTTTTACAAAGAAGCTTTATGCGACATATCTTTCGTATATTCCGGAGGATGAGCTGTCATATCCCTTAAAAATGAACTGTGACCAGAGGGGGAGCTTTACAGAGTTTATAAGGACGGAGGAACGGGGACAGTTCAGTGTGAACATATCAAAACCCGGAATAGTAAAGGGAAATCACTGGCATAACACGAAAAACGAGAAATTTTTGGTTGTAAGCGGAAATGGTGTTATACGGTTCAGAAAAATTGGTGACAGTAAAGTAATTGAGTATTTTGTGTCGGGGGATAAGCTCGAAGTTGTTGATATTCCGACGGGTTACACGCATAATATAGAAAATCTTGGAGAAAGCGATATGGTTACGCTTATGTGGGCTAACGAATGTTTTGATCCTGATAAACCCGATACTTTTTTTGAGGAGGTTTAAGTATGTCGAAGCTAAAATTAATGACAATAATAGGTACAAGACCTGAAATCATCAGACTTTCAGCGGTGATAAAGGCTTGTGATAAATATTTTAATCAGATACTCGTGCATACGGGGCAGAATTATGATTATACGTTAAATCAGGTGTTTTTTGATGATTTGGGACTTAGAGAGCCGGATTATTACTTAAATGCTGTGGGCAAAAATTTAGGCGAAACAATAGGAAATATTATAGCAAAGTCATATGAGCTTATGTGTGAGGTTAAGCCGGATGCACTTTTGGTTCTCGGAGATACAAATTCATGTCTTTCGGTTATCGGGGCAAAACGTCTTCATATCCCGATATTTCATATGGAGGCGGGAAACCGCTGCTTTGATGAGTGCTTGCCGGAGGAGACAAACAGAAGAATTGTTGATGTTACGAGCGATGTTAATTTGTGTTATTCCGAGCATGCGAGAAGATATTTGAACGCTTCGGGTGTTCCAAGGGAGCGGACTTATGTAACAGGTTCGCCTATGGCAGAGGTTCTTTGTGCAAACCTTGATAAAATTAAGGCGAGCGATATTCTGAAAAGACTCGGACTTGAAAAGAAAAAATATATTCTTTTGTCTGCACACAGAGAAGAAAATATTGACACGGAAAAGAACTTTTTAAGTCTTATGAATGCGGTAAATGCTCTGGCAGAAAAATATGATATGCCTATACTGTATTCTTGTCATCCACGTTCTGACAAGTTTATTAAAGAAAGAGGCTTTGAATTTGACAAGAGAGTTATTAAGCATGAGCCGCTTGGCTTCCACGATTACAATAATTTACAGATGAATGCTTTTGCAGTAGTGTCTGATTCGGGAACTCTTCCCGAGGAGAGCAGCTTCTTTTTGTCGGTTGAAAATCCGTTCCCTGCTATCTGCATAAGAACTTCAACAGAAAGACCTGAGGCGATGGACAGGGGTAACTTTATACTTGCCGGAATTACCACAGAGCAGGTATTGCAGGCGGTTGATACGGCAGTTGCAATGAATGAAAACGGCGACCTTGGTCTTCCTGTGGAGAATTATGTTGATGAAAATGTCAGCACCAAAGTGGTAAAAATAATTCAAAGTTATACGGGAATTGTTGACAGAATGGTCTGGAGAAAGTATTAAATAATGAACAGGCGGTATGCGAAAATGATTGGAATAATAGGTGCGATGACCGTAGAAGTGGAGCAAATAAAAGCTCTTATGACGGATAAAAGAACCGATAAGATAAGCGGTATAGAATTTGTATGCGGAAAGCTTTTCGGGAAAGATGCTGTTGCGGCTGTTTCCGGTGTCGGAAAGGTTAATGCGGCGGTATGTACGCAGACTATGATTTTAAAGTATGCACCATCTCTTGTGATAAATACAGGTGTTGCCGGTGGTCTTGATGAAAACTTGAAAATAGGGGATATAGCACTTTCGTGCTGTACGGCGGAACACGATATGGATAC
>JAZQLM010000055.1:0-5156 GCA_045542655.1 Clostridia bacterium
CTGAAACTATCAGGCAGTCGTTTTCCGGAAGTGATGAGGAGCTTAAAAAAACAGTAAATACACAGCCGTGCCTTTATCTTGTTGATTTGTCTGCGGCACTTTCTCTTGAGGAAAGAGGCGTAAAAGCAGATGTCGTTGCAGGCTTTTCGCTCGGTGAAATTGCGGCACTTGCGTTTGCAGGGGCATATTCTCACGAGGACGGCTTTAAGATTGTCTCAAAAAGAGGCGAGCTTATGGACAAGGCGGCAGGCGAGGCTGAAACTGCTATGTGTGCAGTGTTAAAGCTCGACAGCGAGACTGTTTCAAAAACTGCACAAGAGTTTGAAAAGCTCTATGCGGTAAACTTCAACAGTCAGGGGCAGACCGTTGTATCGGGACTTAAGAACAGTATGGATGCGTTCTCTGAAAAAATAAAGGAGCTTGGCGGCAGAACAATACCCCTTGCGGTAAGTGCGGCATTCCATTCTCCGTTTATGGAAAAAGCGGCAGGTGAATTTAAGAAGGAGCTTGAAAGCTTTGATATAAAGCTTCCGGAAATTCCCGTTTACGCAAATCTTACAGCAAAGCCGTATGAGGGTGATGTAAGAGAAACACTTGAAAAGCAGATGAAAAGTCCTGTTAAATGGCAGGAAACCGTTGAAAATATGATAGCTGACGGTGTGACCGATTTTATAGAGGTTGGAGCAGGAAAAACCCTGTCGGGACTTATTAAGAAAATATCAAAGGATGTCCGTGTGTACTCGGTTGAGGACGCAAAGAGCCTTGAAGAAACGGTAGAGGCGGTGAAAGCTAATGCTTAACGGAAAAACAGCAGTTGTTACAGGTGCTTCAAGAGGGATAGGAGCGGCAATTGCCGAAAAGCTCGGCTCTCTCGGTGTGAATGTTGCAATATTATATATGGGAAACGAGGAACTTGCACTCAAAGAAAAAGAAATAATTGAGGCTTTTGGTGTAAAGGCGGAGGCTTACAGGACAGATGTTTCTTCTCAGGAAGAATGTAAAGATGTGGTTAAGAAAATTACAGAGGAATTTGGCGGAATTGACATACTTGTAAACAATGCAGGAATAACAAGGGATAATCTTCTTGTTACAATGGACGAGGCTGAATTTGACGCTGTTATAGATACAAATTTAAAGGGATGCTACAATATGATAAAGGCTTGCGGCAGAAGCTTTATAAAGAAGAAATACGGAAAGATTATAAATATATCTTCCGTTTCGGGAATTATGGGGAATGCCGGACAGGCAAACTATGCGGCTTCAAAAGCAGGTGTGATTGCTCTTACAAAGGTTGTCGCAAGAGAATTCGGCGGCAAGAATGTATGCTGTAATGCAATTGCTCCCGGTTTTATCTGTACAGATATGACCAAGGATTTGAATACAGAGGAATTTGAAAAAATAATTCCTTTAAAAAGACTCGGAAAGCCTGAAGACGTTGCAAATATTGCGGCATTTCTGGCAGACGATGTATCGGACTATATTACAGGCGAGGTCATCCGTATAGACGGTGGACTTGCGATGTAGAACATAAATAAAATAACAGATAGTGGTGGGGTGCCACTGATTAAAATTGGAGGTTAATTATGAAGAGAGTTGTAGTAACAGGACTTGGAGCAATAACTCCAGTCGGTTGTGATGTGGATACTTACTGGAACAGTTTAAAGGAAGGAAAATGCGGTATAGATTTCGTTACAAGATTTGACACAACCGAGTATCGTGCAAAGCTTGCGGCAGAGGTTCGCGACTTTGACGCAACACTTTATATGGACAAGGCAGATGTAAGAAGAACGGACAGATTTGTTCAGTTTTCGGTTGCGGCGGCTTCTCAGGCTGTTGCTGACAGTGAAATTGAAAACAATGTTGCACCTGAACGCTTCGGTGTTTATTTCGGTTCAGGGGTAGGAGGCTTTGACACCTTTGTTGCAGAGCATACAAACCTTAATACAAGAGGTCCGCAGAGAGTTTCTCCGCTTTTTATACCCAAGATGATTTCAAATATGGGGGCAGGAAATATTGCAATAAAATTTAATGCAAAAGGTCCGTGTATGTCAATTTCAACTGCCTGTGCAACAGGTACAACTGCAGTAGGAGAGGCTTACCGTGCGATAAGAGGCGGTTATGCCGATGCTATAATTGCCGGCGGCGTTGATGCTTCAATTTCTCCGCTTGCCTTTGCAGGCTTTATAAACTGTATGGCACTCAGCGAAAGCGAGGACAAGGAGGCGGCATCTATTCCCTTTGACAAGAGAAGAAGCGGATTTGTAATGGGCGAGGGTGCAGGTGCTTTAATTCTTGAGGAATACGAACACGCAGTTAAAAGAGGTGCAAAAATTTATGCCGAGGTTAAAGGCTACGGCAGTACCTGTGATGCTTACCATGTAACAGCACCCGATTCATCGGCAGAGGCATCTTCTAGAGCTATTGCGGACTGTGTAAAGGAAGCCGGCGGTGATTTTAAGGCTGAACGTATTTATATAAATGCTCACGGCACAAGCACGCCTTTAAATGACAAAACGGAAACAACTGCGTTTAAAAATGTTTTCGGAGAGGATGCGTATAAGCTTAATATAAGCTCTACAAAATCTATGACGGGACACCTTCTCGGTGCGGCAGGTGCTATTGAAGCTATTGCGGCAATTCTTGCTTTAAAGGAAAACACAGTTCCTCCGACAATCGGCTACAAAGAGCCTGATGAGGAATGTGACCTTAACTATACACCTAATGTTAAAAAAGAGACCGAGCTTGACCTTTCTATGTCAGTTTCTCTCGGCTTTGGCGGACATAATGCCTGCGTAGGCTTTATGAGAGTGTAATTTGAGGTGGACGGGAAATGAATATAGAAGAAATTAAGAGAATACTGCCTCACAGGGATAATATGCTTTTAATTGATGAGGCGGAGGTAAGAGACGGCATAGCTTATGCAAAAAAGAAAATCACGGGAGACGAATGGTTTTTAAAGGGACATTTTCCGAACCGTCCCGTTGTGCCGGGGGTAATCCTGTGTGAAATACTTGCACAATCGACAAGCGTGTGCTTAGAGAGTTCAATAAAGGAAAATCAGCTGCCATTTTTTACGGGGCTTGATAAGGTGAAATTCAGAAACCCCGTTCAGCCGGGGGACCTTTTTGAAACGGAATGTGAAATTGTAAAGGTAAGAGAACCCTTTTATTTTGCAAAGGGCAAAGGCTTTGTAAACGGAAAGCTTTGCGTTAGTGCAGAATTTTCCTTTGCGGTTACCGAAAATAAATAGAAGAAAAACGGAGGCATATTATGGCATTGAATATTTTTCAGAATTTAAAGAAAAACGAAGGTTCTAAGGATGACGAAAAAAGAACCTGTAAAAAATGCGGTGCAGAAGCCGAATATTCAGGTTTAAGGGAAAATCTTATGATATGCCCCGAATGCGGAGCATATATGAGAATGAGTGCGTTTGAACGCATTGAATTAATATGCGACGAGGCTACCTTTAAGGAAATTGACAAGGGATTAAAGAGTAAAAACAGACTTGACTTTCCCGGATATGACGAAAAGCTTTCAGCGGCGGCTACGACAAGCGGACTTAACGAGGCTGTTGTTACGGGAACTGCAAAAATCGGCGGTAATAAATGTGCGGTTTTTGTTATGGACTCAAACTTTATGATGGGCAGTATGGGCAGTATCGTTGGAGAGAAGATAACAAGACTTTTTGAAAAGGCACTTAAAGAAAAGCTTCCTGTTGTGGGCTTTACCACATCGGGAGGTGCGAGAATGCAGGAGGGTATAATTTCCCTTATGCAGATGGCAAAGGTTAGCGGAGCGGTTAAACGTCACAGCGAGGGCGGACTTCTTTATATAGCTGTTCTTACCGATCCTACAACGGGCGGTATTACCGCAAGCTTTGCAATGCAGGGAGATATTATAATGGCTGAACCGAAGGCACTTATCGGCTTTGCAGGAGCAAGAGTTATCCGTCAGACAATAGGGCAGGAGCTTCCAGAGGGCTTCCAGAGTGCTGAGTTTTTATTGGAACACGGCTTTATTGACGTCATTGAGGAAAGACCGAGACTTAAGTATACAATTTCCAAATTGCTTGAAATTCATAGAGCATAAAAAGGTGGGTGAAAATTATGAATAAATCAGATAAAGTTACAGCATATGACAGAGTACAGACTGCAAGGGCGAGCAAAAGACCTATGGGCAGATTTTATATAAGTAAAATGATAGACAACTTTGTTGAGCTTCACGGAGACCGTCGCTTTGGTGATGACGGGGCAATTATTGGGGGAGTAGGCTTTTTAAACGGTATGCCTGTTACTGTAATTGCTATGGAGCGTGGGGACACGATTGAAGAGAGAATGAAAAGACATTTCGGCTGTCCTGCCCCTGAGGGGTATCGTAAGGCTTTAAGGCTTATGAAGGAGGCTGAAAAGTTTTCACGTCCTGTTGTCTGCATAATCGGCTGTTCGGGTGCTTACTGCGGAATTGAAGCAGAGGAGAGAGGACAGGGGGCTGCTATTGCGGAAAATCTCTATGAAATGATGGGAATTAAGGTTCCGATTATATCGGTTGTAATAAGCGAGGGCGGTTCAGGCGGTGCTCTTGCACTCGGTGTTGCCGATACTGTTGTAATGCTTGAAAATTCCGTTTATTCAGTAATTTCGCCTGAGGCGTGTGCAAGTATTCTTTGGAAGGACTCGGCAAAAGCTTCCGAGGCGGCAGAGTCTTTAAAGCTTACCTCACACGATTTGTATAAATTCGATATTATAGAAAAGATTATTGATGAAAAAGATAAGACGGATGAGGAAATCTGTGATGATTTAAAGGCTTATGTTTCAGCTCAGCTTTTAGAAAAGAAAAAACTGACAGCAGAAAAGCTTCTTGAAGAGAGATATAATAAATTCAGAAAAATCGGTGCTTAGGGGCTGTTAAAATTGTCCGGAACGCTATGCTATGAACAAATCTCGCCGCTCGACGTACAAAAGTACGCCTTCGGGCAGGCTCAAAGCTAAAGCTTTGACTCGATTTGTCCGTTCCGGAACAATTTTAATTATCCCCTGAAAAAATTTATAAAAACCGCTTGACAAAGTTTAAAAGCGGTGGTATAATATTACAGCTAAATACTCGTAGTATGTGTATTTGGTAAAATTAAAAAACGCACATTGCGTGATTGCAGAGGG
>JAZQLM010000056.1:0-3614 GCA_045542655.1 Clostridia bacterium
CTTCTGTGCACCGCCTACAATGCTCAGAATGATGGTTAAACAGGATATTTCAAAGTACGATTTCTCATCTGTTCGTCATATGACAACAGCCGGAGAAGCACTTAACCCGGAAGTTTACCGTCAGTTTGAAAAGGCAACGGGACTTCAGATAAAAGAAGGCTTCGGTCAGACAGAAAGTACAATGATTATAGGAAATCTCATAGGAAAACCGCATAAAATCGGTGCTATGGGTAAGCCTGCTCCGATTTATAAGGTTGAGCTTCACGATGCAGACGGAAATCAGGTTAAGACAAGTGAATCGGGAGAAATTGTTATCAATGTAAAAGACGGTGTACCTTGCGGTCTGTTTACCGGCTATTACGGAGATAAAGAAAAAACCGATGAGGTTTGGCATGACGGATATTATCACACAGGCGATGTTGCGTGGTGTGATGAGGACGGATATTACTGGTATGTGGGACGTGTTGATGATGTTATTAAGTCATCGGGCTACCGTATAGGTCCGTTTGAAATTGAGAGCGTTATTATGGAGCTTCCGTATGTTCTTGAATGTGGTGTTTCTGCAGTACCGGATGAGGTAAGAGGTCAGATAGTAAAAGCAAGCATTGTTTTAGTTGACGGCACTCAGCCTACAGAAGAGCTGAAAAAGGAAATTCAGAATTATGTTAAGGACAAGACTGCTCCGTATAAGTAACCGAGAATTGTGGAATTTAAGGAGAGCCTGCCTAAAACCGTAAGCGGAAAAATTCAGAGAAATAAGCTATAATAAATGGGGCTGCCTGATTAAACATTTGGGTGTATAAATATTCAAAACTGTAGGGGCGATTCACGAATCGCCCGCGGGACATTCCTGAATGTCCCCTACAAGAAATGTAATTTTATACACAATATATGATTAATCAGGTAGCCCTTTTTTAGTGTGATTTTTTACAATTCTTTTTTTATTTCGTGTTCCTGTGCAAGCTCTTTAGCACTTTTTATGGCTTCGGAATTTAAAATTTCCTGTATCTTCTCTTCGGAAAGCTCAATTTCCCTTAAAAATTCCTCGGCAGAAATTCTTACTGCACCGCCGCCAAAGATTATAATTTGTTCAAGACGGTCAGAGGTGGCAACCTTAACAGCATAATTTTTCATAAGCTGTTTGGAGGTTTTTTCAATATAACTGTCTGCTGTTTCGGCTTCTTTAGTATAAACTACACTTATGTTTCCGTCTTTTTCAATGCTTCCGAGATTTCCTTTTACCTTATAGGCATCAAAAACGACAATAATCTCTGCGTTTTGCATAATATGGTAGTTTGAAAGTCTGTTTATGAGAATACTTCTTGCAAGGTCTATATCTTCTTTTGAAGCATTTGAAAGGTCATACCACGAAAATAAAATATTGTAGCCGTCAACAAGAAGATATTCGCCGTCAACGGTCTTATTTTTTTGCGGCGGACGATATTTTTCCGTAGCCTTTGCAGGTATTTTTTGAGTTTTTAATGTGTTGTAATTCTTTCTTTGAATTTTTCCGTAGGTACGCTCAAAAATCTCAATAAGTTCATCATCGGAGGCGGTTATTCTTTGATTTCTGGGGTGTGGAGATACCAATATTTGCTCTTTCTTGTCAGTGCGTTTTTCAATGTGCATTAAAGAATCTGCCTCGTTCCATTTTACGAGGTAGCCTGCACCATGGGAGCAGAAAACTGAATCTGCGGTGTTTTCAGTGTCGGAATCACAGTCATAACCAAATTTTTCAATTACTTCCTCCTGATTTAAACATTCTTCATAGCCGGAAAACTCAAGGCTTATTTTCCCTGTGCCGTGGGTGTATGAAGTGATTTCCTGTTGATAACTGCGGAGCTTAGAAACAGGGGCATTTCCTTTAAGGACGGAAAGTTCGCCTGAAATCTCCGGCGGTGAAAATTTACCCCCCATATTCTGAATGTCATTCATTGCTCTGCCTATATTTTCGGAGGGAACGGTTATTATAAAGCTGTACCACGGTTCAAGAAGTATGCTTTCTGCAAGCCTTAAGCCTTGCCTTACTGCACGGTAGGTTGCCTGCCTGAAGTCACCACCCTCTGTGTGCTTCTGATGTGCTCTTCCTGCAATCAGGGTGATTTTTATATCCGTAATCGGTGAGCCTGTCAGTACACCAAGGTGAGTTTTTTCGGCAAGATGTGTGAGAATAAGTCTTTGCCAGTTTTTATCAAGAATATCCTCACTGCAATCGGTTTTAAAAATAACTCCGCTTCCTCTTTTCAGAGGTTCAAGCAAAAGATGAACCTCTGCGTAATGACGCAGTGGTTCATAGTGACCTGCACCCTCAACTGTGTTTGAAATGGTTTCTTTATATATAACCCCGCTTTCCTCAAAGCTTACTGAAAGTCCGAAGCGCTTCTTTATAACACGTCTTAAAACTTCGGACTGAACCTCACCCATAAGCTGAATGTGTATTTCTTCAAGCTGTGGATTCCATACAATATGAAGCTGAGAGTCTTCCTCTTCAAGCTTTTTCATACTCTTAAGGGCGGTATTTATGTCACACGGTTCATCGAATTTTACGGCATAGGAAAAAACAGGTTCAAAGAGTCGCTCGGTGCTGTGATTTTCAAAGCCGAGCCCCTGTCCCGAGTATACAGCACTCAGTCCCGTAAGAACACATATCTGACCGCCTCGTGCTTCGGTAATGTTTTTATATTTGGTTCCCGAATAAATTCGTATTTCGTTTATTTTTTCGTTTGTTATATTACCTGTAAGGTCTGAAAGCTCAATAGTTTCTTTAACCATAAGACAGCCGCCTGTAACTTTTATATGGGCAAGCTTCTGTCCTCGTTCGTCCTCTGAAATTTTGTAAATTTTTGCACCAAAGACCTCAGGATATACAGAAGCTAAAGTATATTTATCAAGAGCTGAAAGAAAATGCTCTATTCCCTCAAGTCTAAGTGCTGAACCAAAAAAACAGGGAAATACCTTTCTTGTCTTAATTGCAGTTGTAAGAGTCTGAGTGGAAAAAGCACCGGTATTTAAGTATTCCTCCATAAGATTTTCGCTACACAGGGCAAGTGCCTCGTTTTCAGCCGGAAAGCCTTCGGGAGAAAAATCAATGCAAAGCTCCCCGAAACGTTCTTTTATGTCTTTTAAAACCTGCTCCTTGTCAAAGGAGGGCATATCGGTTTTATTAACAAAAATAAAAACGGGAATACCATAATGTTCAAGGAGTTTAAAAAGTGATTCGGTATGGCTCTGAACACCCTCTGAACCGCTTACAACTAAGATGGCATAATCAAGAACGCCGAGAACTCGTTCGGTCTCAGCAGAAAAATCTACATGACCGGGGGTATCCAAAAGTGAGACAGACATATCGCTGTAGGTGAATACCGCCTGTTTTGAAAAAATGGTTATGCCACGGTCACGTTCTATTTCGTTTGTGTCTAAAAAGGCGTCCTTGTGGTCAACTCTGCCAAGCTTTCGTATTTCACCTGTTGTGTATAATAAAGCTTCGGAAAGTGTGGTTTTACCCGAGTCAACATGGGCAAGTATGCCGATAGTGAGATTTTTCATATGCTAATATTGCTCCGTTTTTTAAAGATATAATCATTATACCAATACTGCAATTATGTGTCAAGAAA
>JAZQLM010000057.1:0-7798 GCA_045542655.1 Clostridia bacterium
AGGTGCTACAACTAAAGTAAAAGGAGGTAGCCTATGGACCAAATCAAAATAGGAAAGTTTATTGCCGAGTGCAGAAAAAAGAAAAATCTTACACAAGCACAGTTGGCAGAAAAATTAAATATAACCGACAGAGCTATATCAAAATGGGAGACAGGCAAAGCAATGCCCGATTCCGAAATTATGCTCGACCTTTGTGATATTCTTGGAATAAATGTAAATGAATTATTATGTGGGGAGATGATTGCTATGGAACAAAAGGATGACCAATTCAATGAACTGATTTTTCAGATGGCAAAAAATGAGGAAAGATATCATAAACGACTTAGACATTCCGCATATGTTATTATCGCAACCAGTATGGTAGCACTTGTTTGTTTGATAACTTTAATATCACTCCTTATACCTGAATGTGGATTTCAAGACTTTTTAATAATAGTGTCTGTCATACTATTTATAATTCCTTGCATTATTGCTCTTAAATTTAAGGTAGAGACAGGGTATTATGAATGTAAGAACTGACAACATATGTTTGTTCCTAACTATAAAGAGATTGCCTTGTTGATGCAAACGCCAACCAGAAGATTGTTGAAGTGTACTAAATGTGGAAAATGGACTTGGTGCAAAAAACTAACCAAGAAATAAATTCCAATTTGTTGAACTAAATAGCATATATCCTATAGGAGCAAGGTTGAAATATACCTTGCTCCTTTTTATTGGGTATTCACCAAAAATGAATAAAAAGGTGATTTATGCATACCAATACTTATCTAATACAGAGACTAAATTTATCGGGATGTCAGAAAAATTCAGACATCCCTTTTTTAAAAAATAAATCTGAAAAAATGCTTGACAACTGAGAAAAAATCTGTTATACTATCATATGTCAATTTTGATATATTCCTATGCGGGAGTGGCTCAGTGGTAGAGCGTCACCTTGCCAAGGTGAACGTCGCGAGTTCGAATCTCGTCTTCCGCTCCAAAGACACACGTCCGTGTGTCTTTTTTTGTAGATTATTCATCTGTTTAACAGGAGGGGTTTAAATGAAAAAGGTTTTAACTCTTTCGGGAAGTCTTATTGTTTCTCATCTTTCAGCTATACTGATTTCCCTGATATTGAGTGTTGTGGTTATGGCAGTTGTAAAGGACAATATAATTTGTTCTTCAGTTACTATGCTTTTGTATTTTTCAATGATTTATTCTGCCGGATGGAACGAAGGCTTCAGAGACTCACGAAATGTCGGAGAGAGCTTCCCCAATTTAAAGCGTGCATTTATCGTCTCCCTTGTGCCTGCTCTTGTAACTCTTATACTTTTAGTAATAAGGGTTACAATTTACAAAATCAACCCGACAGACTGGGCACCGTACGGCAAGGGCTATGAAATGATTGAGGTTAAATCCGCCGCACTTACAATCTCAGATGTTATCTACAGGCTGTGGAACTATTTCTTTGTCGGCTTTATGAATGACGAAGCTTTCATCTCTTATTTAGTGCCTGTAATATTTCCTGTAATTATATATCCGGCAGGTTATGCAGTCGGACTTACACGCTTTAGCATAATAGAAAAATATATGCCTCAGCTTTTGTATAAGCCAAAAAAGAAAAAAAGAAAATAAAGATATTTCCCCTCAGGGGCTGTAAATTTTTTTACAGTCTCTTTTTTTATGGAAAATACTGTAACACAAATTATATTTTCACATATTATAAACTGAGAAGAGAACAAAAGGCAAATACAGATACACACGTAGAAAATTAAAAAATTATTTTTTCAGGAGGTGTCATAATGGGCTGTTTTGGTAACAATTCTTGTCTCTGGATTATAATTTTAATAATCCTCGTTTGCTGTTGCTGCAACAACGGTGTTGACGGTCGCAGCGGCGGTTGCGGATGCGGCTGCAACACAGTGTCTAACGACGGCTGCGGATGCTGCTAAGCATTTCACTGTATAACTTAACAGAAAGGAGGTATACTGATGGGCTGCTTTGGTAACAATTCTTGTCTTTGGATTATCGTTCTTATCCTTATAATCTCTTGTTGCTGCAACAACGACGGTTGTGGATGCTGTTAGTAATAAGCGGAGGCTGTAAATTTTTACAGCCTCCTTTCTTTTTTGGATAGGTAAAATTGTTTCAGAACGGACAAATCGAATCAAAGCATTAGCTTTGGCTTCGCCCGAAGGCATACCCAGCGTACGTCGGGAGGTAAGATTTGTTCGTAGCATAGCGATCCGGACAATTTTAACATCCCCAAATAAAAAAATACTTGAAAAATACATTAAACAGGTGTATAATGTAAATAATAAAGATAAAAAAGTAAAAGGTGGTAAACAAAATGGCAAAGGTAACAAAAGATACAATTATTATGGACGTTTTAAAGCTTGACGCTGAAACAGCTCCTTTCTTCCTTGAAATAGGTATGCACTGTCTTGGCTGTCCGTCAGCAAGCGGCGAAAGCATTGAACAAGCTTGTATGGTACACGGAACAGATGCGGACGAGCTTGTAAGAAAAATTAATGAGTTTTTAGAAAGTAAAGAAAACTAAAATTTTTGAATTAAAGAAAAATCTGGGGACTGTAAAATATTTTACATCCCCATTTTTGTATTCCTAAGGTCTTCCTACATCTGCAACTATTCCGTCAAATATTGCTTTGGCTACCGCTCTCTGCCATGCAGGACTGTTTAAATTAAGTGCCTCGGTTTTATTCGTCAGATAACCAAGCTCCACCAGCACTGCCGGCATATTTGTTCTCCTCAGCACAGCAAAATTTGCCTGCATAACGCCTCTGTCCCGTGAGCCAAGCTCCCTTGATACCGCACTTGTTATAGACTTGCCGAGTCTTTCCGATGCCCCTCCAAGACGGTACACATATGCTTCAACCCCCTGTGCCGCAGTATTTTCCGAGCTGTTTGTGTGTATGCTTATAAAGTAATCCGCTCCCCAGTCATTTGCCATCTGAGCACGGTTTCTAAGGTCTGCATTCTTATTTTGAAGCACATTTTCATCACTCGTTGTCCTATATATCATAACAGAATATCCCGCCTGTCTTAAAAGTCTTGCAAGCTCAAGTGAGACATTCAGATTAACAACCTCTTCGACTACCCCGTTACCGGTTGCCCCCGGATCAGGACCTCCGTGTCCCGGATCTATAAAAATTTTCATAAACTTTTCACCTCCATTTCAGGCATTTTTTAATATATGCCTATATTTCATTTTATGCTTTTCCCCTCCAAAACGTGATAATGACAGTATTTTCGGCAAAATTTGCCAAAAAATTATTTTACTTTTTATATAAATGTAAGATGTTTGTAACGTCCCTGTAACAATAATATGTTATAGTATAAAATGTATAAAGGGATAACTACACTTAAATTTCAGATTAAGTGGCTCTGTACACCGCTTATGCAAATTCTATATACGAGGTAACTGCTATGAAAAAGATTATTTCAGAAAAGATTTTTTCTTTGAAAAAATTTATTTCATTGTCTCTTTTAATATTAATATTGTGTACTTCGGCAGTGTTTGCTTCGCCTGATACGGTATCGCCGTATGACGAGGGCAATGCTACCGACCTTATTTCCGTTACAAAGCCCGAGGGACAAAAGGACTCCACCTTTGACAACACCTATGTTATATCGGGTTACGGAAAGGAAGGCACTGTTGTAACGCTTTATTACCACGACACAATCACTGATATGTATCAGAAAATATTCAACAAGGTTGAATATGCTGAGGCAGACGATACAATAACGACCTCTTACGAAGAGGCATCATCCACCATCGGGGCTTCGGGACTTTTTATGAATACCGTTATTCCGGCAGAGGGTGAGAATAACATTCTTATCAGAGCTGAAAATGGCGAAAGTGTTCAATATCTGAGACTTTCGATTACAAAATACAAGCGTAATATTATAGGGATTATAAAGTCCTGGACAGACTAAATTTAAAGCATTGGGTATTTCATTAGTTTTAGTGAAATACCCTTTTTAATAATAAAGGGATTAAGGCTATGACGTCAAGAAAAGAACGTATGCTTAAGGAAAAATATTTACGGAAAAAACGGACCGAATTTTTAAAATCGGTTCTTATTGTCGTTCTCACAGTTTCATTTATCTCCCTTACCTATTCTGTTATAAAAAGCCAGAGTCATTCAAGTGGAAGTAAATTCTCATCCGTCTACGACCAAGCCTCTGTTTCAGGGGGTGCGGATGCAATAAACCTGTATTTCAACTATGCCTCTCCCGAATACATTCTTTTTAATACCGAGGCAGGACGTGATGTTTTTTATACCGACAGCGAGCCTTACGCAAAGGCTCAGAAAATTCTTGAGGATGTAAACCGCAGTATCTTTCTGCCCGACGTTAAGGCTGAGGAGTCGGCATACAATCCTTTTTCGGATATAGGAGAGAACAATCTTTTATATATTTCCTATCCGTATCACCGTTATCCGAAGCTTACTGCACAGTTTTTTGAGAGCCGCTCATCAAAGCTTTCGGAAATTATTTCGTCATACAAAAAGGTTATTCTGTCCCCGTCCGAAAAAAGCACCGACGGGATTGACGTATATATAAAGGATGAAAAAACCGAAAAAATTTACAAAATTAAATCAAGCGTCGCATCTGCCGGACTACAGAAGCTTTTAGGCGGCACAAAACGTCTTGATGACCGAAATCATTCTTTTGCATATGAACTTAATTTAGGGAAAAGCTCATCAACCGTTTTGCGTTCAGACATAATAATCCCTCTGAAAACACAATATCTGCCCTTAATCTCAGCCGCACCCCCTTCAGCCTTTGAAAAAATACGGGACGGCTTTACGGATGACGGAATTTCGGGCAAAATTTTAGAAGCCTTCGGACTTAAGGAAAGTCATATAAGACAGTACATCGACAGGGACAATATCCTTGTGTGTGTAAGCGAAACGGCAACTTTAAAGCTTTATCCGGACGGTATCGTGGAGTACAATGCAGTCGATAAAAAGAGCGGACTGAACCTTTCGGGAAACACAAGACTTTCACCGGAAAACAGCTATTTCCTTTCGTTTACCGGAATTTCAAAAATAATAAACTCAGTAATCCCATTAAGCCAGAACAACGGAAAAAGCTTCCGCATAAGACTTACCGATTTAATGTCCGAGGCGGCAGAGGTAACTGAATATAAATTTATGTTTGACTACTATTTAAACGGCGCACGAATTATTTCAGCACCCTATCACGCAATTGAAGCAACTACTGTCGACGGTTATCTTACCGCTATGAGAATGGACCTTAAAACCCTTGAAAGCCATAACGAAAAAGCGGCATCAGAGCCGCTGTTCGCCGCAATAGACAGATATTGTGCAGATAAACAGAGCCTCAGCACAATACTGATTTCCGAATGTAACCGAAGCTATGACATATCAAAAAACAAAAGCTCTGTTACGGCAGGCTGGATTGTTAAATAGAATTTTTTATTCCGGAGGACACTATGGATTGGTACAAAACTAAAAACATACTGATTTTTGTGCTTATAATTCTTAACCTTACTATATTCACCGTCTTCTGGCGGACAAATACACAGTACAGAATTATTAAAAATCAGACCTACGACAATATTATAAAAATACTCGGCACCAATAATATAAGGCTTGATAAAAAAATCATTCCCGATTATCCCGAAGCCTTTACAAGCCGTTACATAGAACGTGCAGTTTCCGATAATGCACCTTTTATAATAAAGCTTTTAGACGGTAGCTATACCCACGATACAAAAAACAACATATATAAATCTGACGGCAAAACCTTTTCTGTGCAAAAGGATACCTTTGATTATTCAAACACATCCCCCGACAATCCTCCGAAAGAGATGACCGAAAAATACATTGAGGACTACTGTATTAAAAAAATGAAGCTGATGGGACTTGACTATAAGCTTTACAGCTTTGACGGGCTAAACTATAACGGTGACAAGCTTAAAGCAATTTTCACCCCTGTAATCGGAGATTATAAATTTTTTGATTCTTATATATCCTTTGAAATATGCGATAAAGGTATTACCTCTATATCGGGGAAAAATCTTATTCTCTCAAAAACAGCATCAGGTATTTCCTCACCGGTTTATGACCTATCCAACGTTTTGCTTGACCTTTGCTCAAATTCAAGCCTTAACAAGTCTCAAATCAATAAGCTTGTAAGCATAAGCCTCGGCTACTATGTCGGAAACGTAGAGGATATATACAGCAATGTTCTGGCAATTCCTGTATGGCAGTTTGCCTTTGAATCAGGAACTATACTGTATTATGATGCAAGAAACGGAAAATTTCTTCCGTAAAAAATGTGTGGCTCCATTTCTATTTTTTGAATAGTTGAACACCCTTTTGAATAAATATATTTTAAGGGGTGCTATATGTATAAAAAATATATTTCGTTAATTCTTCTTAGTCTGTGCTTTTTCAATTCTGTTTACGCTTACAACGAGCCGGCAAGCTGTTCCGCACAGGCGGCTGTTGTACTCGAAGCCACGACAGGTGCTGTGCTTTATGAAAAAAATGCCTCACAAAAGCTTGGTATGGCAAGCACCACAAAGATTATGACCGCAATATGTGCTATTGAACACTCGGACACAGAAAAAACTGCAACCGTCTCATCTCGTGCGGCGGGTGTTGAAGGCTCATCTATGTATCTTGAGTCGGGGGAAAAAATAAAGCTTGGCGAGCTTATTAAGGGACTTATGCTTGTATCCGGCAACGATGCCGCAACCGCTATCGCAGAGGCTGTTTCGGGTAATGAAAGCAGCTTCGTTCTTCTTATGAACCAAAAGGCAAACGAAATAGGCGTTAAAAACACAAGCTTTCAAAACCCTCACGGACTTTCGGTAAGCGGACATTACACCACCGCCCTTGACCTTGCCAAAATAACCGCATATGCTATGAAAAATCCTGTTTTCAAAGAAATTGTATCATCAAAAAGCGGAACAGCAACCGCATCAGACGGAAAGAAGCATTTTCTCACCAATCACAACAAGCTACTTAAAATGTATGACGGCTGTATAGGTGTAAAGACAGGCTTTACAAAGGCAACAGGCAGATGTCTCGTAACTGCCGCAGAGCGAGATGGTTTAAGGCTTATCTGCGTTACCTTAAACGACGGTGACGACTGGAGAGACCATACCGCTATGTATGACAGGGCATTTTCCGAATATACCGCAGCTCCTTTTTTGAAAAAGGGTACTGAAATTATAAATGCAAACGTCATAAACGGCGAGAAGAAAAAAGCCTCGTTTTGTGTTTCCTCAGACATAACCGTTCCCGTTAAAAAAGGCGAAAAGCACGACCTTTCTCTTGTTTATGATGAAAAGCAAGCTGTCCTTGCTCCTGTTGAAAAGGATGTTACAAAAATAAATGCCGCCCTTTTCTCAGACGGCAAAAAAATCGGAGACGTAACTTTGACCTCCTCCGAAAGCATTGGCTTTGAAACCTCAAAATCAAAAATGCGGATAAAGGGGTTCTTCCGCCACCTTTTCGGAAAGTAAATTAAGGTAGCCCGACGGTGAAATCCCAAGCTGCTTTTTAAAAGCCTTTGAAAAACTGAATACATCGCTGTAACCGCACATTGCTGCGGTTTCGCTTATATTAAAGCCTTTTTCTACAAATTCTTTTCCCCTCTTTATTCTGAGCTGTATAAGATACTCCTGAGGTGATATTCCCTCTGCTTTTTTAAAAATACGTGTCATATAGCTTCTGTCAAGTCCTACAAGACCTGCAATTTCTTCTATACTTATCTTCTTCATATAATTTGTTCTTATGTAGTTTTTAACCTGCTTTAC
>JAZQLM010000058.1:0-2998 GCA_045542655.1 Clostridia bacterium
GTCATAGAAAGCATAATAGCAATCATACTAATAAAACAAATTATTTTTTTCATATTGAAACTCCTCCTTATTCAGATTTCAATGAAGGCGGTGTTTTATCCGGAGTAATAGTGTAAAAACTGTAATGTGCTGTGCCTGAGAATTTATCGTAACTATTCCATTCAGCAACTACTTCATAAATATAGTTTCCGTTTTTGAGTTCTATGGAGATAATCGGATCGGTTTTACCATCAGAATCCATCATAAGTCTTTGTAATGATTTCTTCACTTGTTTTATTATAATCTCCGGTCTGTCCCCAGCAATCCTCACTCCAGCAACGCACTGTAACTTCATCGGGAACATAATCCCACCTCAGATTGACTTTAAATGGTTCTGTTGACGACAGCGTTGACGGGAACAGCGAAAGATATGTCATATAATCTTTTGCCTGCAGAGGATGCAAGCTGTCACTTTCTTCACTTGTGGAAGTACCGTCATCATTTGCGTAGGTCCATGAGGTTGTTCCTCTTAATGCTTTTATACTTTCTTTACCATATAATATGGTTAATTCCGGCGGCCTATTTAATGCTATTTCACTATTTGTACTTCCATCGATAGAGCTGTTATTGTTTTGTGATAAATCAGTGTTGTTAAAGACCTCAATACCAAGAATTTTAATGATTGTTCCATCAATATATACTGTTGCATTGTTATGGTCTATTTGATGGACGGACTTCACGGTATAAAGAATAGCTTTGTATTCAACTGAACCGCCGTCCTTTAATCTGTGAGGAATTGGAACTAATAAGATTACTGCAATAATAATTGCAATGATTATAAATACTCTTTTCTTCATACCTGAAGCCTCCTTAAATCAAATCCAATCTATTTTCTTTTTTTTACTGTAAATCCTATAATAAATGCGATTACTAAGACTACGGCTACACCGCCGTATAACCAGGGTTTATAATTCTTCACGTTTTCATCCGGAAGCTCTAACGGTTCCTCACTTACTTTCATTCCTTCGGGTGCTACAATGTTTTTCTGAACATCTTTTGGAAAAAGTGAATACAGCTTCTGTAAATCTTCTGTTTTCATTTCATAATCTTTATTCATCAGTCTGCTCATCATTAAGCCATATCTGTCTACTTCGCCAAATCTTGAAACTGCTGCCATAGATACTAACTGCTCATTTTCATCCAGTAATTCAATATATAGAACTGTTTTGTAAGCATCATCTTTGCCGTCTTCATACAAAGCAACGTTCTTTGCATTTACAATCATTATCTCTTTTGCAACCTTTTCAAATTCTTCAACATCAACTTCGTGTAATTCATCCTGATAACGCAAGGTGACTTTTTTAACTTTTGATTCTGACAAGGGTTCTGTATTCAAAAATTCTGCAAAGCTTATTATGTTTCCTAATGTGGAGCGTTCCTGCTCTGCTCTTGCATATAAACCTTCATCCAAATAGTCTTGGATTCTTTTTGCAAATTCGTCGTATGTTTCTATCTTTATTTCTTTTTCATCGTAACTGATTATTTCGTAGGCCCAAACCGAATCATCTGAAAGCCAGCCGAAAAGATACTCTTTTTCTTTTTGAACTAATTTTCCAAAATGACACATCTTGTATGTTTGAAGTTCATTGATTGCAACATCACCTTTAATTTTACGAGTAGGAAGCACCTGCACATCAAGAACCTTTGGTTTATCTGAGTCAAGCTTAAAATCTTTAAGTGTACCAATAAATATCTTTGCATCATCTTCATAACTCAATGCTTCCGGGACATCTCCGGCATAAGCTGTAAGCATCGTTGAAAGCATAATTGCAATTATTCCTATCAAACTGATTATCTTTTTCATTTGATATCCTCCTCTTTTCAGATTATTCCCAATTCATCTTCCTCAGGGTAAAACTCTGTCCCTGACACTTCTCTGTAAAACGCCGCATAGGCTGCCTGTTTATATGGTGTGAGCCACAGATGGCCTATACCAAATGCAAGTGTTGCAAGAATATCCCATCCGATGAAGCTAAACTGCAGGCAGAAAAACCTCCACTTATTCCCCATCATTATTGATTTTGACTGACTGATCGCCTCGTCTGCAGTAAGTTCAGGATCCTCCGCAAGTATGTAATCTGTCATTGCATAACTGAAGCCTGCAACGATACCGGGAATTATAAATAACAGCGACCAAAGGAATACGTATAACGCACGAAGTAATCTTGCAATTGTGGTGGTTTTCCAGTGTGAGAAATATTCAAACAAAGTTTCAAATGCTGCGTTTTTCTTATCTACAAGATTAAGATTGAATTTTGCATATCCAACACCGATAAAACTACCTAAAACAAAATATATAACTGCTGCAAAGAGACTTGCAATTATAATAATAGGCAAGCTTGCAAGTATGAACGCTCCTACCTCGGAGTCAACACCGCCATTTGTACCTATAGATTTTATTGTCTGTCCTGCTACATTAAAGTTCATACTTATATTTGATCCATCTATATTTACCTTAAACTCAGGACCGTTACTTCCAATTCCACCCAAAATAGATGCAACAAGACCTACTGCTACTGCAATAAACCATTTATTTGTCAAAGCATTTCTTGCTATTCTTCTGAAATCTTCTGCTATTTTCATATATCAACTTCTCCTTGTTCTGCAATTTTCGTAAGCTCTGCAACTATAATTTCAGGCTTATTATTTATTCTGAATGGAATGATGCTGTTCCCTATTCCTCTGCTTACTATCATTTCTGTATTTTCTTTTATATGTGAACCTTCATAATATTCCGGGAAAAAGCCCTGTCCCGGAGCTACAAGACCACCGATAAACGGTATTCTGAACTGACCACCGTGTGCATGGCCTAAAAGAACCAAATCTACATTTCCAGCATATACATCAAAGTATTCAGGTCTGTGTGCAAGCAGCACCTTGTAATTATCATTATCAGGAATCACACTTACAAGCTGATGTGCAATGTTTTGTTCCATAGTGTCATCCACAAGCTCCATAC
>JAZQLM010000059.1:0-6376 GCA_045542655.1 Clostridia bacterium
CCATAATACCAAACAAAAACGCCTGTACAATAATGGACACCATATTCTCCATAAGGCTTGTTACTGCCTTTTTGTTATCCTTTAAGTAGATTATGTAGCCCTCTTTTGAGTTAAGGGGACTTACAAATTCCGCATAGTCCATATAATCAGACATAAAGACGAACTTATTTCCCGTCTTTCCTGTCATTGCCGTTATAATATTCGGCGTTTTTTCAAAAGTCGCCCCTTTGGGTGCGGTAGATGCGATTTCGCTTCCGTCGCTTGCACGCAGAACCGCACAGGCTCTGTCATCACTTAGTCCCAGCTGTACGGAATAGGCATTAATAACCTCAAGGACATGCTTATTTTTTAATTCTCCCTCCGATTTCAGGGCATTTAAAACCCCGTCCGTAAATTCACCGTTTAACACGTTTTCTGTCTTAGTCCTGAAATCCTTTTCATAGAAATTCACGGTATTTACCATCACGAAACCAAAGGCTATAAACATTATAGCCATAACAAGAAGCACAAACATTACAACTATTTTCCATTGCAATCTTTTAAACATAAATCTCTTCTCCGGGTAAAATTATTCGCCTGCGGTTTTGTTCTGTAGGTTCACATAGTCCTTTTGTCTCAGCTCAATTATGTCATAAAGAGCCTTTTCGGTTGCCTTGTAGTAAAGGTAATCCGGAGAGCCAACTTCTGCCCGGCTCATCTTTACAGCCGCCTTTTTACGTCTTTCCGAAAGGAGCATATCATTCCAGTCCTGAGGTGCATAAACGTCACGTCTCATTCTGTACTGGGTAAAAAGACCTGCATATGCGGTCTTTTCAATATGCTCTTTTGTAAACCTTGCTTTATCTACCCTGTGAATTACTTTCATCTTAGGTTCAAGACCGATTTTCTGTCCTGTTTCCTCGGTCATAAAGCATACAAGAGTCTCTTCTCCGCCTGCATAATTATTCCCCACACGTCCGTAGAAGGTTCTGAAGCCGCCTATCTGCATAAGAGTCTGAGTTCTCACGGCGAAGTTTGCCCCGTAAGGATATTCGCCGTAATCCTTTGCTTCCCTGTACTCGGTATTCTGAAGCACAAGCTCGCTCCAGAGCGGTTTTGTAAGAGGGGTGATAAGTCCTTGTGCCTCATCCGGAATTTCAAGAATGATATTTCCGCCGATAACGCCTGCGTTTTCGTTTTTCTCAAATGCCGAAACCGTTGCCTCAGCTAAAGTCTCGTCTGCAATCGCATCATCATCAATATAGTGAAGAATTTCGCCCCGTGCCTCCCAGAGACCTGCATTTCTTGCGTGACTCAGGCCATTAAGCGGAGCGGTTATATAATTAACCGACAGGTCAGGGTAATTCTTGCTCACCTCAAGCACCAGCTCCTTAAGCTCAGATGCTCTGTAATCGTTATTTACAAAAACAATTTCATAGTCCTTTTTATCAAGAGTCTGGTTTGCAAGAGCTTCAATACACTCCTTTAAAACTTCGGAGCTTTTGTGGGTACAAAGCACAAAGGAAAGCTTTTTGCCGTAATCCTTTTTGCTTTCAATTATCTCTTCAAGCCTGTACATAAGGTCGTTTTTAAGCCTTGCGTCAAGGAAGGAAACCGAAGATTTAATATCCGAAAATACATATACAGGATTTGTGAGGCTTCCCGAGGCTTTTTCTTCGCCAATAGCCGCCGTTATATCAAAGCCGTCCTGTAAATCTTCGTTTGTATCCTTTACAAAATGCACTTTTTTCACACCGCTTGGAAGAATTTCGTCAAGAGATGCTTTTCCGAAAACTGCCGCCGCAAAATTATGTGCCTCTTTTCCAAAGTATAAGTCCTTAAGCGTATTCTTTTCAATTATCATATGACCACGGCTTAAAAGCTCAGCTTTAAAGCTTTCAGCCACACCGCTCATCTCATCGTCCGATTTTATATACCATAAAAGAGGTGACATATAAAAGTCACGTCTTGCGTCATCAAGAAGCATAAGCTTGTAGCGGTTTTTGGTTATACCAAGCTCCTTGTCCTTTGCGGTAAGAGAGCCGCTGTGCCAGCGGTAGTAATACACAGGCTCACAAAATGAGGTGTGCTTTATGTTAAGGAGTGAATTCATTCTCATCCAGTAGTCATAGTCCTCTAAGGTATGCTTAAAGGAGGAGTAGCACCCAAGCACCTCAAAAGCCTTTGCACGGTACATAAACGCCGCACCGATAGTATTGTTCGGATAGGTGTTAAGCTCTAAAGTATCGTTTGGGAAAATTACGTTTCCGCTGCCGAAGGGAATTTCAAACCAGCCGTGGTTCTTGTGTGTCTTTCCCTTTTCATTGATAAGCCTCATATTGGCATAAATCATTGCGGTATTTTCGTCCTTTTCAAGCTCAGCCTTCATCTTTTCAATAAAATCCTTAGGCATAATATTATCCGCACTCGTCCAGGTAAAAAATTCGCCCTTTGCCATATTAAAGCCACGGGAGAGAGTTCTCGGAATACGTCTGTTTTCCTGATTTACGACAATAATTCTCTTATCTCTTGCGGCATAGCTCTCTATAACCTCTTTCGTATTGTCGGTTGAGCCGTCATTTATTATGATAAATTCAAAGTTACCCTCGGTCTGATTTAAGACAGACTCAATGGAAAGCCCCACTAAATCCGCTCCGTTATAAACAGGGAGAACAATGGAAACAAGTCCCTTTATATGGGGCGTTTTAACCTTTGAAAGCTCCAGCGGATAAAGTCTGTCCCTTTCCTTTTTGTATCTCAAAAATTTATACTGATAAAGGTTTAAAGGCTTTTCTTTTCTTTCTGTCTTGTTCTGCCTAAGTAATCTTCTAAAATAATCAAACATTCCTATTCGCTCCTTTTTTGCCTCTTTTCGCCTGAGTCTCTTCGGCTTTCATTATTCCGTAAAGCTCTTTCCATACCTCTAAGTAGCACTCTTTATAATAAATCTCAATTCGGGAGGCATCTTTTTTCATAAGCTTTATAATCTCTTTTTCGGCAATCTTAATCTGACTCTTAACATACTTTATCGTCCAGCCTATGTCGGTATGTAAATCCTTGTAAAAGCGGTAGCTTGTGAGAATACCGGCACGGATTGTCTTTTTGACGTGTTCTTTGTTAAAGCGGTCGGTATCTACTCTGTGAAGAACCTTTGCATTAGGCTGAATGCCTATCGTATAGCCAATTTGAAGCATTTTAAAACAAAGAGCCGTTTCCTCACCGCCGGCAAAATCGTTTCCAACCCTGCCGTAGCACATACGAAAGCCCCCTGCACGCCAAAGAGCCTTTTTCCTCGCCGAATAATTTGCCCCGTAAGGAAATTCAAACTGCTGATACACCTCTTTGTATCTTGAATAAGACACCTTAAACTGACTCCACAGCGACTCAAACCCTTTAAGCAAAATATCAGGCCTCGGAAACGGCACGTCAAGGATTACCTGACCGCCGACAATTCCTGCACTTGGGTGGTACTTGAATGCGGAATAAAGCTCCTCAAGCAAGTAGTAGTCACAAAGAGCGTCATCATCAAGGAAGAGAAGATACTCACCCTTTGCGTTCCACATTCCGGCATTTCGTGCCGCTGAAAGTCCCCTCTGAGGTACCGCAATATAACGTATAAAGCCGTCAAACTGCGAGTATTTGTCACGAAAGGCTTCTATTTCTTCTCTTATCCCCGACTCAAAGGGTGCGTTGTCCACAACCACAATTTCGTATTCTTTTTTGCTGAATGACTGTCTGAGACAGGACCATATCGCATCTATCAGCTTTTCGCCTCTTAAATATGTGCATATAATTATACTTATTTTCTTCTCGTTGTCCTCATCGCCCTCAATCATACTTTCGATGGAATATAAAAGAGTATTCTTGATTTTACTGTCCGCAAGAGAAAATATCGTCTCACCGTCTTGTGCGTAAAACCAACCCCTGTAACCCGAGAGCTTTTCAAGAGGTTTTTTATTTGATGTGGTAATATAAAAATCAAAGCCACATTCTTCGGTCTTGTTTTCGGCAACTAAAACCGTTCCCGAATGTTTTTTCATAAATTCAGTCTTTTCTGACGGCGGATTTTCACCAAAATAGATATAACATGCCCCCGAGGCGATTTCGGGAAGTGCAAGGCTTTTTATCTCTTCAAAGCTTAAAAGGATATGCCCTGCCCTCTCTGCGGCTTTAACAAAGTCTTTGTAATACGGATTTTCTGAATTTTCGCTCTCGGCAACCCAGATAAGCTGTGACATATAAAAATCACGTCTGAAATCGTCAAGCACCATAAGCTTGTAGCGGTTTTTGGTTATACCAAGCTCCTTGTCCCTTGCAGTAAGAGAATTTTCGTGCCGTCTGTAGCAGTAGAGGGGCTTTGCAGTGTCTGAATGAGCTATTTTGAACATAGAATTCATTCTCATCCAGTAGTCATAGCTCTCCAAAGTATTTTTATACATTGAATAATCCTCTAAAATATAAGCCGCATTTGCACGGTACATAAAGGAAGCACCTATTGTATTGTTTGCATAGGTATTAAGCGAGGCGGTATCGTCCGGAAGAATAACATTTCCGCTAAAGAAAGGCTTTTCGTACCAGAAATGTCCCCTCTTTATTTTGCCCCTCTTGTCAATTATACGCATATTGGTATAAACCATTGACAGGGAGCTTTCCTTAAGCTCCTTTTTCATAACCTCAAGAGCGTCCGGAAGCATAATATTATCCGCACTTATCCAGGTCAGAAATTCACCGTTTGCCTGCCTGAAGCCCTCGGAAAGAGCCGTCGGAAGCTTTTTATTCTCCTGAGTTATGACCTTAATTCTGCTATCTCGTTTTCTGTATATCTCAATTATTTCTAAAGTATTGTCGGTAGAGCCGTCATCTACTATAATAAGCTCAAAATTCTTCTCTGTCTGGGAAAGCACGGAGCTAATCGCCTCTCCAATCATATCCGAGCCGTTGTATACGGGAAGCACAACCGAAATAAGGTCCTTTTCACAGGGTACGGCGTATTTGTCCGTATCAAGCGGATAAAGCTCGTCTCTTGATTTTTTATAGAGTAAAAATTTGTTTCTGCACAACTTGAGCTTGGTTTTGCGTTTTTTAGAGGCGTTTTCTCTGCGGAAGGCTTCGTTTATCCCCTTTTTCACCGCAAGCATAATTCCAACCCTCTTATAATCCGACAAAACAAGAAGTGAACGCACAAAAGCAATACCCGTTTTTCTGAGTATTTTCTCTATTCTAAGACCTGTCCTCCAGACATAGGTTTCCCTTGCGTCAAGCTCTGCCTGCTTATGCTGTGCCGCCTCGAACTGTATTTGCATTATAGCATTACGGTCCTCTTCAATTTTTTCTTTAAGTGCAAAAATTTCCTCGTCCTTTTGCTTTATAACGTCCACTGATTTTTTAAGCTCGGCATCTTTGTCCGAAAGTGCCGCTTTTTCTTCTGCCGCCAAATCCCAGTTTCCGTTTTCCGTGTCCTTTAGTGTACGATTGTTTTTTTCGTCCGTTTTTTCGTATATAACAAGAATTTCTTCCCCCGGCCACTGCGTTCCCTTCATATCGGTGCAGTCTGCCTCCTTGTGGTAAACAAGACTAAAACCCTCATTCTCACAAGGAAAGGAGCTGTAATCAAAGGTGTAGAAATGCTCGTCTATCCGGTCTCTTTCACGGAACGGGAGAAGCATAACAAAATATTTCTTTGCGTGAGGCAGAATATTCTTTATAACCTCTGTAGGATTTTCAAAATGCTCTAAGGTGTTAGATGAAAAAATAACGTCAAAATCCTTTGGTATGCTGTTAATATCCGATTCAATAAACTCATAGTCGGGATAATATTTTCTTGCACGCAAAAGAGCGGCAGCAGAAATATCAGCCCCCGAAACCTCACAGCCGGAAAACTCTTTTCCAAAAAGGTAAACCCCCTCACCCTCGGCACAGCCAAGGTCAAGGACGGAAAGCCTTTCGCCTTTTATTTTATTTTTAAACCAGTCCGGCATAAGTCCGAGGGCAAGCTCGTAGAAGAAAAGGCTTTGTTCTCTTCCCTCGTTGTTTTCCCAGTCCCCCGAACCGAAGCGTTCGTCCCAGTATTCCTTTGAATTTATGTCAGAATTTGCGTTAGTGTTCAAATATTGTCACTCTCCCAACTGACCGTAACCTCCGAGGGAAGCTGAACAAAGCCGAAAAGCTCCCTGTCACAGCCTACCTTAAGATAGGCCGCTCCCTCAATATAGTCATAATAGCTAATCGGTGCCGTTGCCCTGTTTTCAAGAGCCGCAATAACCGTGTATGTACCCTTGTTTAAGTAGTTCATAAACTCTGTCTTAATATGCACCCTGCCCTTTTTATCCATAATAATATTTTTATCCTCTGTAGAGGTCACAAATATATCGAGTCCGTTTTTATCCTTAAGCCCCAT
>JAZQLM010000060.1:0-2917 GCA_045542655.1 Clostridia bacterium
TCCTCTGAAAGCTTTTTAAGTGTTATGTCTGCAATATTGATTTTTCTCATTTTTGAAAACTCCTTTCAAACTACAACAATATATAAATATATGGTATTTATCAACAAAAAAACGTTTTCGTCTCTTTGTTGTTTCAAAGAGACGAAAACGCTGAATTACTACGTTTCCGCGGTACCACTCTTCTTCATTCTTTTAAAGAATGCCCTTTAGATGCAAGCACATCTCAACTCTGTTACGGGAGTTCCCGTCTGCCACTACTAAGCATTTCATGACAGCCGCTCCACGGTGAGTTCAGCAAAGCCCTCCCGACACCTCACACCAACCGGTATCTCTCTCAAGGCGAAAGCATCTGCATACTATTCCGTATCACAGCGTTTAAATTTGAAATACATTTTATCACATAAATTTATATTTGTCAATACTTTTTTAAATAATTTTAATAATCAGTTTAAATATTGAAATTTTGTCTAATTTTTCTTTTATTTTTAAGTTGCTTAAATCATATTTTTGTGTTAGAATATAGTATAATTGTAAAAAATAATACATATATCCGACAGGAGTGAATATTGATGAAAAAAGGTCTGGTACTTGAGGGCGGTGCTATGCGTGGAATGTTTACCGCCGGAGCAACAGACGTTATGATGGAAAATAACATAGTATTTGACGGAGCAGTCGGCGTTTCGGCAGGTGCCGCATTCGGCTGTAACTACAAGTCCGGTCAGATAGGAAGGGCAATTCGCTATAACTTAAGATTTGCACGGGATAAACGTTACTGCAGTATGTGGTCCCTTATATTCACAGGCAACCTCTACAGCGAAAAGTTCTGTTATCACACCGTTCCCGAAAAGCTCGATATTTTCGATATAGATGCCTTCAACAAAAATCCGATGGAATTTTATCTGGTCGCAACCGATGTTACAACAGGAAAACCTGTATATAAAAAGCTTGAAGACTGTGACACCTCCTGCTTTGACTGGGTAAGGGCGTCCTCGTCACTTCCCCTTGTTGCAAAAATAGTCGAGATTGACGGTTACAAACTCTTAGACGGCGGAATTGTCGATTCCATACCGATAAAATTTGCAGAAAGCGTTGGATATGAAAAAAATATTGTAATTTTAACCCAGCCACGAAGCTTTGTAAAAGAAAAAAGCTCAGGTATGTCGGCTATGAAATTTGTTCTTAAGAAATATCCAAAAGTTCTGGAGGCAATCGAAAACCGACATAATGTATACAACGAAACACTTGAATATATCAAAAAAAGAGAGGCAGAGGGCAAGGTACTGGTTTTAAGCCCACCTGAGGCTCTTCCGATAAAACGTGTAGAGCATAATCCCGAAATCTTAAAACAGGTTTACGAAACAGGTCGAAAAACCACCGAAGAAAGCCTTGAAAAAATAAAGGAATTTTTAAAAGATTAATACTAAAAAATACGGCTGTTTAAAAACTAAGGTTTTTAAACAGCCTGTTATTTTTTTAAGTCAAATTATTTTGCATATTCAACAGCACGGGTTTCACGGATAACATTAACCTTAATCTGTCCGGGATATTCCATACTCTCTTCAATCTTTTTAACCACATCTTTAGCGAGAAGAACCGTCGATTCATCATTTACATTCTCAGGCTTAACCATAATACGAATTTCACGGCCTGCCTGAATTGCAAAGGAGCGGTCAACACCGCTGAATGAATTTGCGATTTCCTCCAAGGTTTCAAGTCTCTTGATATAAGATTCAAGATTTTCACGTCTTGCACCCGGTCTTGCCGCAGAAACAGAGTCTGCCGCCTGAACGAGACACGCCATACACGAATTAGGTTCAACATCTCCGTGATGTGCCATAATAGCGTGAATAATCTTCTCATTTTCCTTATACTTACGGGCAACATCCGCACCGATAGTAACGTGAGAGCCTTCGATTTCGTGGTCGATAGCCTTTCCTATATCATGGAGAAGACCTGCTCTTTTCGCAAGAGTAACATCTTCGCCAAGCTCTGCTGCCATAAGCCCTGCGAGGTGAGAAACCTCGATAGAATGTTTAAGCACATTCTGACCATAGCTTGTACGGTATCTGAGACGTCCGAGAAGCTTGATAAGCTCGGGATGAAGTCCGTGCACCCCTGTCTCAAAGGTAGCCTTTTCACCCTCCTGCTTGATAATCTGCTCAACCTCACGTCTTGATTTTTCAACTGTTTCTTCAATACGTCCCGGATGTATTCTGCCGTCCACGATAAGCTTTTCAAGTGAAAGCCTTGCGATTTCACGCTTAACGGGATCAAATCCCGACAAAATAACCGCCTCAGGCGTATCGTCAATTATAAGGTCAATACCTGTAAGTGTTTCAAGTGTACGGATATTTCTTCCCTCACGTCCGATAATTCTTCCCTTCATTTCATCATTGGGAAGCTGAACAACGGATACTGTTGTTTCCGCAACATGGTCAGCCGCACATCTTTGAATTGCACCGGTGATTATGTTCCTTGCCTTAATTTCGGCCTCTTCCTTCGCTTTGTCCTCAATGCTCTTGATGAGCAGAGCGGCATCGTGCCTTGTTTCACTTTCGACCTGCTTTAAAAGAAGGTCTCTTGCCTCTGCTACAGAAAGCTCAGATATTTTTTCAAGCTGGCTCATCTGTAACTTCTTAATTCGGTCAATCTCGCTCTGCTGTTCTTCAGTCTCGGCGAGCTTTTTCTGAATTTGTTCCTCTTTCTTCTCCAGCAAATGAGTCTTTTTGTCGATTGTATCCTCTTTTTGCTGAACTCTCCGCTCCTGTCGCTGGAGCTCATTTCTTCTCTCTTTTATCTCTTTATCAAGTTCTGTTCTTTCCTTATGTATTTCCTCTTTTGCTTCAAGCAGCTTTTCTTTTTTTATGCTTTCAGCATTTTTTATTGCTTTTTCTTTTGCTTCTTCAACAATCTTAAG
>JAZQLM010000061.1:0-2056 GCA_045542655.1 Clostridia bacterium
TAATTCGGATTATATTGCAGAGCTTATGGAAGTTTTGAGGGGAAATTACAGCATATCCGAAAACTGTGAGATAACAATTGAGTGCAATCCAAAGACTGCGGGCAGGCAGGATTTTGAAAAATACAAAAATGCAGGTATAAACCGTCTCAGTATTGGGCTGCAAAGTACGGACGACAGGTTACTTAAAATGCTTGGCAGAATACACAGTCTTTCAGACTTTGAAAAGTGTCTTTCAGATGCGAGGTCGCAAGGCTTTGAAAATATTTCCGCAGACCTTATGTATGCACTCCCTACGCAGTCTCTTTCGGACTGGGAGAAAACTCTTGAAAAGGTTATTGGCTATGGACTTTCGCACATATCCTGCTACGCTTTGAAAATCGAGGAGGGGACACCCTTTTACGATATGGAGCTTACGCTCCCTGATGATGATTTATGTGCGGATATGTATGATACTGCGGTGCGTATGCTCGGTAGTGCAGGTTTTGGGCGGTACGAAATTTCAAATTTTGCAAAAGATAAAAAAGAGTCCCGCCACAATCTTAAATACTGGTCATTTGAGCCGTACGTCGGTTTTGGGGCAGGGGCGTATTCTTCCATTGATTTTGAGCGGTATTCAAATTCGTTTTTAATTGATGATTATATTTTAAATGCAAAAAAGGGTTATTTTGAAAAGTGCGATGTTATAAAGCTTTCAAAACGTGAGGCGATGAGTGAATTTGTTTTTATGGGTTTAAGAAAAACCGAGGGAATTTTAAAATCGGATTTTCAAAACCTTTTCGGAGAGCGTATTGAGGACGTGTTTAAAAAGCCGCTCGGAAAATATCTCGCTTTAGGTGTATTAACCGAAAAAAACGGCAGAATATATATAAATGAAAATATGCTGTATATATCTAACTCGGTCCTGTGTGATTTTGTATAAAATTTATATATAAAACTATTGACAAATCGGGGGATGGGTGATATATTATTAATATGTTTTAGCACTCTCTTTAGGTGAGTGCTAACAAAGAGGTGAAAAAAGATGGGTTTGGACGAGAGAAAAAGACTGATACTTCAGGCGATAGTTGAGGACTATATAAACACGGCAGAGCCTGTCGGTTCACGGAGTATTTCAAAGAGACCTGAGCTTAATTTAAGTGCGGCGACCATCAGAAATGAGATGGGCGACCTTGAGGAAATGGGGCTTTTGGTTCAGCCGCATACCTCGGCAGGACGTGTTCCCTCGCATCTTGGGTACAGGCTGTATGTTGACAGTCTTATGAAAAAGTACGAGATGACGGCAAACGAGATTGAGGCTATGCAGGGGGCAATGCTCTACAAGATGAGGGAGCTTGATAAGATTGTAAGGGATGTGTCAGCGGCGTTTTCGGCGATTACAAATCTTCCTACCGTTTCTATGCTTCCGAGGATTGAAAAGGGCATTGTTAAGAGTATAAAGCTTGTTAAGATTGATGAGCAGAGTGTTATGCTTATCATTGCAACGGGCGAGGGTATGATTAAAAACAAGCTGCTTCGCCTTAAGAACTCAATTGACGACAGCGGACTTTCCAAGATTAATACCGTGCTTAACGAAAATCTTTCGGGACTTCGTGTTTCGGAAATTAGTCTTGACAATGTAATGGAAGTCAAAAATGCGGTCGGTGAAAATTTCGAGCTTCTGACATCGGCTCTGGAGCTTGTGCATGAGGCGGTTTCCGAGGTTGACACATCAGATGTATTTATGGAGGGTTCGACCAACATTTTAAGATTTCCTGAATATTCCGATGTAAACAAGATAAAAGAAATATTTGAACTGTTTGAAAACAAGGCACATTTAGGTGAGATAATAAAGCTTAATGCTGAGGATTCAAACGTTAAAATACTTATCGGGGACGAAAATAATCTGCCCCAGCTTAAAAATAACAGTGTTATTTTATCTCCTTACAAAATAACAGACGACCTGACGGGGGTTATCGGTGTTATCGGCCCTGTTAGAATGGATTATTCAAAGATTGTTTCAAGTCTTGAATATTTTTCGGACAGCTTAAGTAAAATGTTTAAGGAGAGATATACAAAA
>JAZQLM010000062.1:0-2427 GCA_045542655.1 Clostridia bacterium
GGTTAAGGATGAGGACTGGTCGGAAAACTGGAAGCAGTATTTTAAGCCTATTGAGGTGGGGGAAAAAATACTTATTGTTCCTGAATGGGAGGAAATTCCCGATACAAAAAGAACGGTATTCAGAATTAATCCCGGAATGAGCTTCGGCACAGGCTCTCACGAAAGCACCCGTATGTGCATTGAGGAGATAGAAAAGCTTGCGGCTGAAAACAAGAGGGTACTTGACCTCGGCTGCGGAAGCGGTATACTTTCGGTTATTTCGCTTCTTTTAGGCGTTAAAGAGGTAACGGCGGTGGATATTGATTCTGCGGCGGTGGAGGTTTCCTTTGAAAACCTTTCTCTTAACGGACTTGACAGGACACTTCTTGAGGGTTTTGACGGGGATATTACCGCAGACTTAGGTTTAAGACAGAGGCTTTCAGAAAATAAATATGATATTGTTATTGCTAATATAGTTGCTGATGTAATTATTGCCCTTTCTGATTTTGTGGGCGATTTTATGACAGAGGACGGGTATTTTGTATGCTCGGGAATAATTAACGAAAGACAGGGCGAGGTTATAGAAAAGCTTGAAAAATCAGGCTTTAACATTTTAAATGTCCGTACTCAGGGAGAATGGACTTGCCTATTGTGTAATAAAAAGCAAAATTTGTAATATTTTTGTAATATTTTTTGTATAAACTATTGCATTTTCCGATTTGTTGTGGTAAAATTGAAGCTGTGAATTAAAACGGCTTTAAAAATCGGAGGAGTTTTATGAGAAGCTTTTTCACTGAACCGGAGAATATTTCGGGAAATACGGTTGTGCTTACCGAGGATGCGGCACATATTAAAAAGGTGCTGAGAATGAAGACGGGAGATAAAATCTTAGTCTTTGACGGAAGCGGCCGTGAGCTGACCTGTGAAATTTCGGAAATTCAGGACAGCGGTATAGCTTGCAGTATTTTGAGAGAGAGCTTTTCAGAGAGTGAGCCTGAAATTAAGGTTACGGTATTTCAGGGTATTCCGAAATCCGATAAAATGGAGCAGATTATACAAAAGTGCGTTGAGCTTGGCGTATACAGGATTGTTCCCGTGAGGACGGACAGGGCTGTTGCTAAGGTAAACGGCACGGAAAAAATTAAACGCTGGAATAAAATCAGCCGTGAGGCTGTGAAACAATGCGGAAGAGGACTTGTTCCCGAAGTGACGGAGCCGGTGAGCTTTAAGGAAGCGGTTGCTTCTTTAAAGGAGCTTGAACTTGCGGTTATGCCTTACGAGGTGCTTGGTCATGGGGGCGAAAAGGGACTTAAAGAGCTTTTGGTGAAAAACAAGGGCGTTAAAAATATAGGCATAATTATAGGACCGGAGGGCGGCTTTTCGGACAGCGAAGCACTTTTTGCTCAGGAAAGCGGTATTTCGGCTGTCGGTCTCGGAAGACGAATACTAAGAACCGAGACTGTGGCGAGTACACTTCTTTCTGTGGTTATGTATGAAAATGATGAGTTTTAGGGGGAAATGAAATGGCAGTTTCTAAATCTGATGTAATGGCTAAGAGAGAAAAGAGAAGAGAAAAAAAGGAGAGAATTGACAGGCTTACCAACTGGTATATGATTAATCTTTCGTGGGGAGTTCTTGGACTTATCGCTTTAAGCTTTGTTGAGTCAATGTATTCAAATGCGGCGACAATTCTTACAGCTCCGATTGTTATGCGAGTGTTGGCTGCGGTTTTCTTTGTTGGTGCTGCCGCACTTTTTACTCTCGGAAAGACAGGCGTTATAAAGAACACAAAAAGAGCAAACAACTATGCGATTTTCCTTTTGGTTATTGCCGCTGTTTCGCTTTGGACGGGTTTTTATTCTCAGATAAGAAACGTATTTGTTAATCTTATCCCTGCACTTTCGGGTGTCCGCTCTGAATGGTGGTTTGTCTGGACGTTCAGATATTTGCTTATTGCGTATCTTGTGATTGCGTTCGTTGTTGTGACCGTTAAAACGGCTCTTGCGGAAAAAAACAGATAATAATTTATTTTGGCGGTGTAAAAAAGGTGTTTTTTACACCGCTCTTTTTGATGTGACAGGAAGTGATGTATTGAAGAAAAATAAGGCGGCCGGCTCGGCGGCAATAACGGTGGGGATTATGGCTTTTATTATATTCCTTGCCAAGCTTGCAGGTCTTTTAAGAGAAACCTTTATTGCGAATATATACGGTCAGGGTTACAGCTCGGACGTTTTAAATACGTCCACCCAGATACCGCTTTTGTTTTTTGATATGACACTCGGTGTTGCGATTTTATCCACCTTTGTACCCGTTTTTAACGGCTTTCTTGAAAAAGACGGAAAAAAGAGAGCGATGGAATTTGCATCGAATTTTATTAATATAGTCGCTTTGGCAGCAGCGGTTTTTTCACTGCTTGGTATGATATTTTCAAAACAGCTTGTTTCGGTT
>JAZQLM010000063.1:0-2269 GCA_045542655.1 Clostridia bacterium
ACCTGACTTGGAAAAATTATACAAAAGGGATGTAAAATATGGGAATACTTGATAGGATAAATTCTGCGGCTGACCTGAAAAAGCTCTCCTATAAAGAGCTTGATGTGCTTGCGGATGAAATAAGAGATTTTTTAATAGCCAGAGTTTCGGAAAACGGCGGTCATCTTGCTTCAAACCTTGGAACAGTGGAGCTTACAATTGCTCTTTACCGTGTTTTTAATCCCGAAGAGGATAAAATAGTATGGGATGTCGGACATCAGGCCTACACCCATAAAATTCTTACAGGAAGAAAAGACGGCTTTTCAAATTTAAGAAAATTCGGCGGAATGAGCGGTTTTCCAAAGACCTCGGAAAGTAGTGCGGATGCTTTTAATACAGGTCATGCTTCGACCTCGGTATCTGCGGCACTTGGATTTTCTGTTGCCGCAAAATTAAAAGGAGAAAAGCATCACAGTATTGCAGTAATAGGTGACGGTGCTTTAACGGGCGGTCTTGCCTATGAGGGACTTAATAATGCGGCAGGAAAGAAGCTTCCCCTTATTATAATTTTAAATGATAACGGAATGGCGATTTCTGAGAGTGTCGGAGGACTTTCAAAGTATTTAAAGAGGGTGCGTAACGACACGGTTTATTTTAAATTTAAGGCAAGCCTTAAAAAATTTGCAAGAATGTTTCCGTTTGGAGATGTGCTTATAAAGAAGCTTGCAAGAATGAGGGATTTTATAAAGAAAATAACTCTTGATAAGGAATTTTTTGAAAATCTCGGACTTAAGTACTACGGACCGATTGACGGACACGATATACGTTCTATGCAGTGTGTTTTCGAGTATGTAAAGGAAAGTGAAACACCGATACTTGTTCATATAAAAACGAAAAAGGGGAAAGGCTACAGACAGGCAGAGGAAAGTCCGGGGCGTTTCCACGGTGTAGGGAGCTTTGATGTAGAGACAGGGGAAGAGCTTTTATATTCTAAAGGTGAGAGCTTTTCCGATTTATTCGGAAGTGAGATAACTCTTCTTGCGGAAAGAAATGAAAATATAGTGTGTATCACAGCGGCTATGCCGCAGGTAACAGGACTTACCTCTTATGCGGAGCGTTTTCCGAAGCGGTTTTTTGACTGCGGAATTGCAGAGGAACATGCTGTAACATTTGCGGCGGCGGCTTCTGCCGGAGGCTTGGTGCCTGTGTTTGCGGTTTATTCTACGTTCCTGCAAAGGGCATATGACCAGATACTTCACGATGCCGCTCTTTGTGACAGACACGTTGTGTTTGCGATTGACCGTGCGGGAGCTGTTGGTGCGGATGGTGAAACTCATCAGGGAATATACGACCTGTCGTATCTTTCACATATACCAAATATGGTTATTATGGCACCGTCGGGAAAAACACAGTTTAAACAAATGCTTGATTTTGCAGTTAATAAATGTACCCATCCTGTGGCAGTCAGGTATCCCAAAAGCGAGGCAAGAGATTTTTATAATCCGGAGAGTGTACTTGAAGAGGGAAAGGCTGAGCTTGTAAGAGATGGCTCAGAAGTGCTGATAGTAAGTATAGGAACTGTAATAAAGGAGGCACTTGAGACGGCGGAAATTCTTGAAGAAAAAGGTGTAAGCACAGCTGTTGTGGACGCAAGGTTTTTAAAGCCGTTTGACAGCGATTTAGTCTCTCGTCTTGCAGAAAAAGCTGATGTTATAGTCTCGGTTGAGGATAATGTGAAAATAGGCGGACTTTCGGATGCAGTGAGAAGATGTACCTCTAAAAAGGTTATCAGCTTTGGCTTTGATGATAAACCTCTTATGCAGGGGACTTTGAAGCAGCAGAAAGAGCTTTGCGGTATTACTGCTGAAAATATGGTATTAAGTATTATTGATGAATATAAAAAGATAAAAGGTTGAATAAAATGGGGAAAATACGTTTAGATGTATACCTTGCCGAATCGGGACTTGCGAAAACACGCTCAGCGGCACAGGCGATGATTATGGCAGGTGAGGTATATATAGACAATGTAAAGGCAGACAAGGCAGGTCAGAGTGTGACCGGTGAAGAAAATATTGAAATACGTGGGAAATCCCAGAAGTATGTTAGCCGAGGCGGACTTAAGCTTGAAAAGGCTATGCAGGTTTTTCCTGTTAAGCTTGATGGCAGTATTTGTATGGATATAGGGGCTTCGACAGGAGGTTTTACCGATTGTATGCTCCAAAACGGGGCGAAAAAAGTATTTTCGGTAGATGTAGGTTACGGACAGCTTGCGTGGAAGCTTCGCACGGAT
>JAZQLM010000064.1:0-1678 GCA_045542655.1 Clostridia bacterium
ATAGCCTCGTTACCCTTCATTAACACTTTTTCTGACATAATTATACCTCCCTCTTATTTTTCTACTGTAATTACACAATCCGGACACATAGTTGCACAGAATGCACAGCCTATACATTCCTTCTGCTTTGTTACACCTGCAGGATGGTATCCTTTTGCATTTATCACGTCTTCACGAAGCTCAACTATCTTTTTAGGACAGGCACCAACGCAAAGACCGCAGCCCTTACATAAATTTTCATCAAATGTTACTTTAGCCATATAACCTCATACCTTTCAGTTAAATTTTAAATTCTATATTCTGTCTTTCCAGTCAACATACATCTCAATAGGCATCAAATTTTCTATTTTACCGGACAGGCTTTCAAACAGCTCCTTTTTCACCGTTGTCATATAAACAGGAAGCCCCGTAAGCTCCGAAACCTCATCTGCATAAAGCACAGAAGATAGTACATCCTCCGCTGTTGTCTCCTCGCCGAGATTTGAATTATTTACTATTCCGGTAAATTTAAGTCCTCCCGCAGACTCTATCTCACGCATAATTTCATATACATCCTTTGCATTTTTGGTCTGCGGTCTGTACTTATTTATGACAAGAAGCATATTGTAGTCATTTTCTTCTTTAATTCTCGGAGAATATCTTCCGAGGGCAAGAGCACCCCTGTCATCACCGCCTACGTCAATTACGGCGGCTGTATTCTTATCCTCCGTTACAGAGTACACCTCCGACGGGAGTGCAGGAACATCAACGTTGGTATTTGCATATTCCGAAGAAATAAGCTTAATCTTATTCTCGCTTAAAACCTTCTGTGAATCCTTTGTCCTGAAATACGGATTGACAATATCAATATCCGCAACCGCAACATTTTCAAATACGCTTTTCAGACGGATTGCAAAATTCACGGCAATATTTGTTTTCCCGCTTCCGTAATGACCGGCAAAGAGTGTAATTCTTTTATAGTCCATTAAAGCACAACCACCCAGTCAAACTTATCCTCAACGGTTCCCCACTGGATGCCTGTAACAGTATCATAGATTTTCTGGCTTACAGGACCGATTTCGCCGTTATTGATTTCCATAACATCATCGCCATATCTGAGCTTACCAACAGGAGAGATAACCGCTGCTGTTCCTGTTCCGAAAACCTCTTCAAGCTTTCCGCTCTTTTGTGCATCTATAAGCTCATCAACAGAGATTTTTCTTTCTTCAACCTCCATTCCCCAGCTCTTGCAAAGATGTATTACAGAATTTCTTGTAATACCCGGGAGAATACTTCCGTTAAGCATAGGTGTAACGATTTTACCGTCAATTTTAAAGAAGATATTCATAGCACCTACTTCTTCGATATATTTTCTTTCAACGCCGTCAAGCCAGAGAACCTGTGAATATCCGTCATCATGAGCCTTCACCTGAGCTGCAAGTGAGGCTGCGTAGTTTCCGCCGGTTTTAGCATAACCCATACCGCCCTTTACCGCTCTTACATACTCGTCTTCAATCCAGATTCCCACAGGAGCAAGTCCGCTTGCATAGTACGCACCGCTCGGCGAGAGTATTATTATAAACATATAAGTCTTTGAAGGAGCAACACCCAAAAATTCATCCGTTGCAATAATAAACGGTCTTATGTATAAGGATGTTCCCGGTGCATCCGGAATCCAGTCTTCATCAACCTTTACAAC
>JAZQLM010000065.1:0-4665 GCA_045542655.1 Clostridia bacterium
TTAAGAGCGGTTATAGGTAACACGCCGCTTTTGGAGATAAGCTTTTTATATAAAGGACAAAAGAGAAAAATTTTTGCAAAATATGAGGCAATGAATTTAAGCGGAAGCATAAAGGACAGAGTTGCAGCTTATATTCTTGAAAAAGCATACAAGGAAGACAAAATTAAGCCGACCGATATTATTGCCGAGGCAACAAGCGGAAATACAGGCATTTCATTTTCTGCAATCGGTACATATCTCGGACATAAGGTTATTATCTATATGCCTGACTGGATGAGCCGTGAGAGAATTAAGCTTATGGAGAGCTACGGAGCGGAGGTTCGTCTTGTTTCAAAGGAAGAAGGCGGTTTTCTCGGTTCGATAAAGAAAACAGAGGAGCTTTTTGAAAAGGGCGGAGTCTTTCTTCCGTGTCAGTTTTCAAATGAGGATAATTCGGAAACTCATTATAAGACAACAGGAGAGGAAATTGTAAATCAGCTGAAAAAAATCGGTCTTACTGCGGATGCTGTGGTTGCCGGCGTCGGAACGGGCGGAACGATAATGGGAATAGGAAGAAGGCTCAGAGAGGTAAATCCGGCTTGCCGTATTCATCCGCTTGAACCGAAAAATTCACCCACTCTTTCAACGGGATATAAGGTGGGAATGCACCGTATACAGGGAATTTCCGATGAATTTATTCCGCCTATAGTAAAGCTTTCTGAGCTTAACGAGGTGGTAAGTGTTGATGATACGGATGCTATTATTATGTCGCAGATGCTGTCAAAAAGACTTGGCATAGGTGTTGGAATTTCTTCGGGAGCAAACTTTTTGGGAAGCATACTCGCACAGGAAATTCAGTCACCGGAAAGTACAGTTGTGACAGTTTTTGCAGATGATAATAAGAAATATCTTTCTACCGATTATACAGAAAAGCACGAAATAAAAGACGAATATATAACAAAGGATATTCAGCTTTTGGATTTCATAAGCCACGAATTTTAAGGGGTAAAAAACATCAATTGAAAAATTTTGTTAAAAAACAATAAAAAAAGCTTGCATTTTGGGTAAGGCTGTGATATACTATATTGGTACGATTTGAGGGAAAAGAATTATTGGAGGTGAAAATCGATGCCAAATATTAAGTCAGCCAAGAAAAGAGTAAAGGTTATCAAGACAAAAACTCTTCAGAATCAGATGTTCAAATCACAGCTTAAGACAGCTATAAAGAAGTTTGAATCATCTCTCAGTGAAGGCAAGGAAGCTGCTACAGCAGCTTACGTTGCAGTTATTAAGAAGACAGACCAGGCCGTAGCAAAGGGTATTCTTCATAAGAACACTGCAGCTCGCAGAAAGAGCCAGTATGCTGAAAAATTTAATAAGATTGCTTAATTTATCAGAGTTAAGTATAAAAAAGGTGGCCGATAGCGGTCACTTTTTTATTATGTATTTCATATTATAACTAATAAATTATCTTTTGAAAGGTTTGATGGTATGATACATAAATACAGACATACATCCTTTGCCTGTTACCTCGGTTATGTGACTCAGGCACTTGTAATAACACTTCCGACTCTTTTGTTTACAGTGTTTTACAACAAATTTAATATAAGCTTCAGCGAACTCGGTGTGCTTATAATTGCCAATTTCTTTGTTCAGCTTGTTATGGACATAACATCAACATTATTTATAAAGAAAACCGGTTACCGTCCTCCGACGGTAGCGGCACATTTTTTTGCGTTTCTTGGCTTTGTACTCCTTTCGTTTCTTCCGAATATTATGGTAAATCACCGTTATGCCGGAGTGTGTATACCGATTTTTATTTCGAGTGTGGGAGGCGGTCTTATAGAGGTTGTTATAAGCCCGATAATGGAGAGTATTCCAAATGAAAAGAAATCTGCATCTATGAGCCTTCTGCACTCGTTCTTTTGTTGGGGACAGCTTGCAACGGTGGCTCTATCCACATTGTATTTTTACCTGTTCGGTATTGAAAAATGGTATTTTGTTCCGCTTATATGGTCGTTAATTCCACTTTTTAATATGTTTTATTTTTTAAAGGTTGAAATTCCTGAAATTCCTAAGGAGGAGAAGACAACAACCATATTTCAGCTGCTTAAAACGGAGCATTTCCCGATATTTCTGTTTGTAATGCTGTGTTCGGGTGCCGCAGAGCTTTCTATGTCGCAGTGGGCGTCTATGTTTGCAGAAACCGGACTTGGCGTTTCAAAAACTATGGGGGACCTGCTCGGTCCGTCACTGTTTGCTTTGTTTATGGGCATATCAAGAGTGTATTACGGAATTAAGGGAGAGGGGGAGCATCTTTTAAAGCTTTTGATTTGCTCCGGAATAGTATGTATTGCTTCCTATTTTGTAACCGTGTTTTCTCCTGTGCCGGTGCTTTCCTTAGCCGGCTGTGCGGTTTGCGGTTTGTCTGTTGGTATAATGTGGCCGGGAACATTTTCTCTTGCGAGTGAACGCTTTAAGGGTGGGACAACGATGTTTGCACTTCTTGCCTTTGCCGGAGATATAGGCTGTTCTTTAGGTCCGGGACTTGTTGGTATAATGTCAGATTTGTTCAGAAAAGGAAATACAAATCTGCCGTTTTTTACCGGAGATATTGCTCAGCAGGGACTAAAGTTCGGAATTATGATAGCTGCAATTTTTCCTGTTGCTTTGGTGATTTTTGCTTGTAGGTTAAAAGCGGCAAGCAAAAAAGAAAATTAGTGTGGTTATATAAAAATCAACAATGCTTCGGCAAGAATAAATTCCACCTTACGGAAATATCAGGGGACTTTCGCAATTTTGTGCAAGTTACTAAAAATGTTAGAAAATCGGCAAAATTTAAATTTGGGGTTAAAAACAAAAAAACGCTCAATGCCTTGTGCATCAAGCGTTTTAGGTGGTCGGAGTGACTGGATTCGAACCAGCGGCCACTTGAACCCCATTCAAGTACTCTACCAAACTGAGCCACACCCCGAAAATTATCAACTCAGACATTATACTACTTTTTTATCTGTTTGTCAATAATTTTTTTCAATTCCTATTACTTTATTTTTGTAGAATAATTTTTTTGTTAAAATTACTATGAAAAATATAGACATAACTGGTACTTCCATATAGACGGGTATCAAATTAAATTGTTGTTTAGGTACATATTACATCTATATCATTGCAAACATTTATAACTTTGTCTGCTGCTCCTTTTGCACCGGAACAGCTCCTGAATTCTTCAGCAATTTTCTTGGCACTATTCTTATAAGTGCTATTACTGAATATTTGATTTACGGCACTCAATATAGAATTTGTATCGGATTTGTCAATTTTAATTCCTGCACCAAGCTCTGAAACTCGCTCAGCAACACCCTTTTGTTCGGTTGTTTGCGGCAGCATAACAAGTGGAACTTCAAAATACAAGCTTTCACTAACGCTATTCATCCCCGAGTGCGATACAAATACATCTGTTTGTTTGAGTACGGCGATTTGGTCAACATATGAAAAAACTGATATATTTTCAGGGAGTTCTCCAAAATCCTTAATAGACACTAAATTACCAACAGACATAATCACCTGATAATCTGTATTGGAAAAAGCAGATATACAGGTTTTATAAAAGGGCAGCATAGCATTATTGACAGTTCCCATTGATATATAAATCAGTTTCTCTCTCTTTTTCTCGATTTCATCGGTTGCAGCTCGAATAGAAGGTCCGACAAATACATATTTCTCCGAAAAAGCTTCTGAACAGGGTTGAAACTGAGGAGATGTATAAACAATCGTATGGGTATTATCATCATTTCCGATAATGTCAAGAATACTATTAATAGGGTAGCCTTTAGCTTTCAACCGATTGACCTGTTTGGATACTTTGGGGATTGAGAAAAGTAGCTTTAATAAATCTCCTATACCTTGCTTCATAATCCTTGCTGAATGTTTATTAAAAGCAAAGGTTGTTGTTGAGGAAACAAAAGGGATACCAAGCTTCAGTGCAATGGCTTTTCCCCATAATGCCATAGAATCTGCTACAATACAATCGGGCTTCAGCTCTGCCATTTCACCTAAAATCTTGTCATCAAGAGCTAATGTTGTATCTACCAATACCCTTGTAGAGAATGCCAGATCTTTGCCTACACGGGTAGCATCTGTGCTACTAAGGTTTTGCTCTGTATTATAATCATCGCAGGATACAAACACTGCTCCTGATGACTCAATTTTTTCACGCATAGTGTTATATGAATAATACCAAACCTCGTGTCCACGGGAAACTAATTCCCTGACAACACCCAAGGTAGGGTTAGTGTGTCCGTGTGCCGGAATACAAAAGAAAACAATTTTGCTCATATTACTTCACCTGATTTAATTCTTCTACATTACTAAAAATCTGTTTAACAACATCCTGTTGCTTTGCTTTGGGAAGGATTGCAATTCCTCTATCTTTATCGCCAAGAACTAAAATCTCATATCCCGGCTGTAGGTCAAACAGTTCTCTTGCTTCTTTAGGAATAACAAACTGTCCCTTTTCTCCGATTTTGACCATCCATGCGTATTTCCCATCGTGTATATTCATAGCTATCTCTCCTTTTGTATGATTGGTATGAATAATCATACCATAATTATACACAAATGTCAAGAGGAATTAAATTGCTCAAAGCAATGCAATTTAATTCCTCTGCAAGGTTTCTGTGAAAAGTT
>JAZQLM010000066.1:0-3068 GCA_045542655.1 Clostridia bacterium
CATCGCCATGTTTCGCATCTTTATGCACTTCATCCGGCAGATATGATAACCTGTGGGAAAACTCCGCATCTTGCAGATGCTTGTAGAAAAACTCTTGAAAAACGAGGTGACGGAGGAACGGGGTGGAGCCTTTCTTGGAAGGTGAACTTCCGAGCAAGATTGAACGAGGGAAATCACGCTTTAAAGCTGATAGATATGATGCTTAATCCTGTAGATGCAGAAGAAATATCATATAAAGCAGATGGCGGAATATATCCTAATATGTTTGATGCACATCCGCCTTTCCAGATAGACGGAAATTTCGGTGTTGTAAGCGGAATAATAGAGATGCTTGTAAGATGTGAGGACGGAGAAGTTAAGCTGCTTCCCGCACTTCCTGATAAGTGGAAAAACGGAAAGTTAAGCGGTGTAAGAATAAAAGGCAATAAAATAGCTGATATAGTATGGAAAAACGGAAAACTGGTTTCTGTCAATATTTCAGAGTGAGTTTAAATCAGAAAGGAAATATGTTTAAATATGAATAAAAAACAATACTATAATGCTTATAAAGATATTGATTTGAATTTAAATTATTTTTTGATGCACTTATAAAAAATAAACCAATGCCTGTAAATGTATACGATGCAGCTGCATGGATGTCAATTACCCCATTATCAGAACAGTCTATTGCTCAAGGCGGAGCTCCTGTTGCTATTCCTGATTTTACACGTGGAAAATGGGTGTTGGAACAGAAATACAAATTTGAGGATATAACTTTTGATTAGAGATAAATTGTGAAAAATACGATTGATGCTCTAAAAAATGTTACATATGAAATTGAGCCATTTTGGAAAAAATAGACACTAAATGAAGTTGTGATTGTGCAATTGCAAATTTACAAGTTATGGATTTATTGTTTCATGATCCGATGCGGTATAAAATAACTTTTCCATAAAAAACACCTCTGGTTAATATTGTAACATAATATAGCAATAATTGCAATGTATTTGTTGATTTTTAAATAGATTATTAGTATAAATTGTGGTATATTTAAAATATAAATCAAATATCAGTGAGGAGCTGTCTTTAGTGAATTATGACAAAATAAGCGGTTTTGCAGATGAAATTTCAAATGATACAACTGTGCAGTTTAAAGTTTTAAACAAGCTTGGAATAAAATATTTTGAACCACGTGGTATTGACGGAAAAAATATATCTGAGCTTAGTAACGATGAAGTGAAAAATCTTAAAGAAAAAATGGAGAAATATAACATTAAGGTTTCTTCGATAGGTTCACCTATAGGAAAAATTAAACTTTCAGATGATTTTGAAAGTCATTTTGAAGTGTTTAAAAGAGTTGTAAAAACAGCAAAAATGCTTGATACAAAATATATAAGAATATTTAGTTTTTATAACGATAGCGAAGAATGGACTGATGATAAAAAGACGGAGGTTTTTTCACGTCTTAGTAAAATGATAGATTATGCAAAAAACGAGGATGTTATTTTGCTTCACGAAAACGAAAAGGACATTTATGGTGATAATGCTAAGCGTTGCCTTGAACTTATGGAAAAGCTATACTGCGATAATTTTAAGGTGGTGTTTGATCCGGCAAATTTTGTTCAGTGCAGGCAAAATACTATAGAAGCATTTGAAATGCTCAAACCATATATTGAGTATATGCACATAAAAGATGCAAAAGAAGATGGAACTGTGATGCCGTCAGGCATGGGTTATGGTAATATTAAATATATTCTGAGGAATCTCTTTGATAACGGATACAGCGGCTTTTTAAGCTTAGAACCGCATCTTGGAAGTTTTGAAGGACTTGCGGCACTTGAATTAGATGACAAAATGTTAAATCTGCCTGAAGGCGGAGAAGGCACATTTACATTAGCATTTAATGCTTTGAATGATATATTAAGCGAAATAATTTAAAAGGGTGGGTATTGAAAATGAATAAAGTTAAAATTGGTATTATAGGTTTTGGAAATATGGGGACAGATCATGCCAAAAACCTGAAAAGCGATAGGGTTCCTAAAATGGAACTTACCGCAATATGTGATAATGATAGAGAAAGAAGAAAAGCCGCCAAAGAATTGTATAATGATGTTGAAATTTTTGAAAATGCAGAGGAAATGTATAAAAGCGGTGTTTGTGATTCTGTTTTGATTGCTGTTCCTCACTATGAGCATCCTTCACTTGCGATTAAGGCATTTGAATATGGACTTAATGTTTTGATTGAAAAGCCGGCGGGAGTTTATACAAAGCAAGTTAAAGAAATGAATGAAGCAGCAAAAAAATCGGACAAAGTGTTCGGTATTATGTATAATCAAAGAACAAATCCTGTGTATCAAAAACTTAGACAGATGATTAAAAGAGGAGACTTGGGACATATAAAAAGGATTACCTGGATTATAACAGATTGGTACAGACCTCAGGCATATCATGACAGCAGTACATGGCGGTCTACATGGAAAGATGAAGGCGGAGGGGCATTAATAAATCAGAATCCGCATCAGCTTGATTTGTGGCAATGGCTTTTTGGTATGCCTGATAGGGTTTTTGCAAAGGTGTCTTTCGGGAAATACTATGACATTGAGGTTGAAGATGATGTTATGGCGTTTTTTGAATATGACAATGGTACCACAGGCGAATACATAACATCAACAGGAGAAGCACCGGGAACAAACAGACTTGAAATTGCCTGTGATATGGGTAAAATTGTTATTGAAAACAATAAGATGATATTTTCCAGAAATGTAATTTCAGAACGTGAACATAACACGATAAATACAGCTCCGTTTGGTACACCTGAGTGTTGGAAATGCGAAATTCCTGTGGATTTTTCCGGTGGTGAACAGCATGTTGGTATATTAAAGAGTTATGCCGACGCAGTCTTAGAAGGGAAAGAACTTTTAGCAAGAGGCGAGGAAGGAATAAACGGACTTACTGTATCTAATGCTATACATTTAAGTGCCTGGACCGGAGAAACGGTTGATGTGAAAAATTTCCCTGATGACAAATTTTATGAAATGTTGCAGGATAAAATAAGAAATTCAACAGTAGTAAAAAAATCAAATAAAGTT
>JAZQLM010000067.1:0-1917 GCA_045542655.1 Clostridia bacterium
AATTTCACTTAATTTGTTAAAGCCTATTGATTTTTTGTAGTATATGGTGGTATAATATTTCTGTTCGATTTATAAATAATCTATTTACGAAGGAGCGTTTTTTATGAAAAAAACTTATGAAGGAAAAACTAAAGATGTATATAGCCTTGATAACGGCAATGTAATGCTTAAATTTAAAGATGACTGTACCGGTAAAGACGGTGTGTTTGATCCGGGTGAAAACACAGTTGGTCTTACAATCGAGGGTATAGGAAAGGCAAATCTCCGTACATCTGTTTATTACTTTGACCTTCTCAAGAAGGCAGGAATTAAAACTCACTATGTGAGTGCAAATGTTGATGAAGCTATGATGGAAGTTCTTCCGGCTACAGTTTTCGGTCACGGTCTCGAAGTTATCTGCCGTCTTGTTGCTACAGGAAGCTTCATTCGCAGATATGGTGAATATATGGAGGACGGAACTGTTTTAGAGGGCGGATATGTTGAATGTACCTTTAAGAATGACGAAAAGGGCGATCCGCTTGTTACTAAGGAAGGTCTTGCGGCTCTTGGCGTAATGACACCCGAAATGTTTGAAAGTATGAAGGAACAGACTCTTAAAATTACAAAGATTGTTGCTGACGACCTTAAAACTATCGGTCTTGACCTTTGGGATATTAAGTTTGAATTTGGTTATAACAATAATGAAGTTATTTTAATTGACGAAATTGCATCTGGCAATATGCGTGTTTACAAGGACGGAAAAATTGTTGATCCGGTTGAATTAACAAAACTTATCCTTAACAGATAAAAAGGGGATGTAAAAAAAGTCCAGAACGGATAAACCCAACCCGAAGGCATACTTTTTGTACGTCGAGAGTTAGGTTTATTTGTATTAAAGCGTTCTGGAATTTTACGGATAAAGGGACTGTCGAATTAATCATAATTGTGTATAAAATCGCATTTATTGTAGGGGACATTCAAGAATGTCCCGCAGGCGATTCGTGAATCGCCCCTACAGTTTTGAATATTTATACATCAAAATGTTTAATGAGACAGTCCCTTATATAAAATATTGAGAGAGGTTTAATATATGATAAATATTGCAATTTTAGGATACGGAAACCTCGGCAGGGGCGTTGAGTGTGCAATAAGACAAAATGATGACACTAAGCTTTACGGCGTTTTTACACGCAGAGCACCCGAGAGCTTAAAAACTCTTACAGGAGCAAAGGTTTACTCGGTTGATGAAATTTCAGAGCATAAAGAAAATATAGAAGTAGTTATCCTTTGCGGAGGAAGTGCAACAGACCTTCCTGTACAGACTCCTGAACTTGTAAAGAACTTTAATGTAGTTGACAGCTTTGACACTCATGCGAAAATTCCTGAGCATTTTGAAAATGTAGACAAGGAAGCCAAGGCTTCTGGAAAGGCAGCTGTTATTTCGGCAGGCTGGGATCCGGGAATGTTTTCACTTAACAGACTTTACGGCGAGGCGGTTTTGCCTGAGGGTAAGGATTATACCTTCTGGGGAAAAGGTGTGAGCGAAGGTCACTCAGATGCTATAAGAAGAATTGACGGAGTAGTGGATGCAAGACAGTATACTATTCCCGTTGATGAGGCTCTCAGTGCCGTGAGAAGCGGTTCAAACCCTGAACTTACAACAAGGCAGAAGCACACAAGAGAGTGCTTTGTTGTAGCCGAGGAGGGGGCTGATAAAGCGAGGATTGAAGAAGAAATCAAGACAATGCCCAATTACTTTGCAGATTATGATACCACAGTTCACTTTATAACTCTTGAGGAGCTTAAACGTGACCACAGCGGTATACCTCACGGCGGATTTGTTATCCGTTCGGGAAAAACTGGGTTAAACGGCGAAAATACACACATCATTGAATACAGCTTAAAGCTTGACTCAAATCCTGAGTTTACATCATCTGT
>JAZQLM010000068.1:0-3436 GCA_045542655.1 Clostridia bacterium
TTGCATGGACAGGTGCACTTAAGAAAAGAGGCGAGCTTGACGAAACTCCCGAGCTTTCAGCCTTTGCTGATAAGCTCGAAAAGGCTACTATTAAGACAATTGAAAGCGGCATAATGACAGGTGACCTTGCACTTTTGTCAAATCTTGAAAATAAGAAAAAGGTAAATACCGAGGAATTTCTTCTTGCAGTAAACGAAACTTTAAAAACTATGATGTAGTAAATATACAGGCTGTTTCATCAAGTGTTTAAAGCACAGGATAATGTAACAGCCTGTTTTATTTCAGTTTTAAATAAAATTTGAAATTTTTACAGTTTATCTAAAATAATATTTTTAATTCTATTGCATAAAATATATCAAAAAGTACTTGAAAAGTATTCGGTATGGTGGTATAATAGATAGGCTGTAAATAAATGACGAAAAAAAGGAGGTGCCGTGATGGAAAAGACAGGACTTGAATACATAATATTTTTTGCTGAGCTTATAGTGTTTTTTATAGGCGTTTATTATCTTGGAATTTCACTTTTTTCGTTTATGGCACCGAAAAGAGAAGAAAAAGAAAATAAGAACCATAAATTTGCATTGCTGGTTGCTGCACATAACGAAGAAGCGGTTATATCGGGCATAATAAAGAGCCTTAAAAATCTCAATTATCCGAAAAATTTGTATGATGTGTTTGTGATTGCGGATAACTGCACCGATAAGACGCCTGAAATTGCAAGAGAGGCAAAAGTAAATGTGATTGAGAGAATAAACCGAATAGAAAAAGGTAAGGGATATGCTCTTGAATATGCCTTTGCACATATTTTTGACTTGGATGCAGGTTATGAGTATGTTGCAGTTTTTGATGCAGATAATATAGTTGATAAGGACTTTTTATATTATATAAACAAAAGAATTAATTGCGGTGCCCGTGCAGTTCAGGGCTATCTTGACAGTAAAAATCCGTATTCGTCATGGCTTACTCTGTCGTATTCTCTGTGGTACTGGCTTAACAACCGCCTTTCGCAGCTCTCGCGTGATAATCTCGGCTTTGGTGCACGTCTTGGAGGTACGGGGCTTGCGATTGATTTAGAGCTTATCAGGGAGTTCGGTTGGGGAGCGACCTGTCTTGCAGAGGATACGGAATTTACATTAAAGCTTGCTCTTTCGGATATTCCGGTTGCGTGGGAGCATAATGCGGTGGTATATGATGAAAAACCGCAGGAGCTTGGAACCTCGTGGAATCAAAGATGCAGATGGGCTCAGGGAATATATGATGCCTTTTTAAAATACATCAGACCGCTTATAAAGAAGACTGTTAAAGAAAAGAATTTAAAACCGTTTCATATGGTTATGAATTTGCTTGGTGACTCTTTATATCCTGCCTGTGTAGGAATTATGGTGTTTATTTATCTGCTTACTTTAGGTGTAAGGCTGGATATGAATGTAAGTAAGTCCTTATGTATTTTCTGGCTTGAGCCGCTAAATCGGGCACTTCTTAAAGGCTTTCTTGGTATGAATCTTCCAATAGCCTTATATGCACTTTATAAGGACAATAAGCTTTCTAAGAAAATATTTAAGAATATACTTGGATTTATAGTATATATTATTTCGTGGATACCGATTGGTATAGCGGGGATATTTAAAAAGGACGGAGAATGGTTTCATACACCTCATTCGTCGGATGAAAATGATTTTTAGGAAAAGGACGGCTCTGAAGTTTGCAAAATGCCGTCCTTTTGAGTATTTTAAATAACGGATTTTAAAACAAATTAAATGCGAGAGGATTTTTAATATGAAAATTTTGATGGTCGGTGATGTTGTTGCTTCTCCCGGCAGAGAATATTTATACAACAATCTGAGAAAAATTAAAAAGAAATACGAGGCTGATTACTGCATTGTAAATGCTGAAAATGCTGCCCAGACCAACGGAATTACCATTGATATTGCAGATAATTTACTTGAATGTGGTGCAGATGTTCTCACAATGGGAAATCATACATTTGCAAATAAAGAGGCAATGACAGTTCTTGAGGATAACAAAAGAGTTATAAGACCTCTTAATTATCCCCCTGAAACGGTGGGAGAGGGATATTTTATTGATGACCTCGGATATACAAGGATTGCGGTTATTAATGCGATGGGGCGAATGAATATGGAGCCGATTGACTGCCCCTTTCATACTGTTGAACGTCTTTTGAAGGAGCTTGAGGGAAGGGCTGATTTGTTTGTTGTTGATTTTCATGCGGAAACTACAAGCGAAAAGCTTGCCTTTGCGAATTTTTTTGACGGAAAGGTGAATATTGTTGCGGGAACTCATACTCATGTACAGACCGTTGACCTTCAGGTTTTACCTAACGGAACAGCTTATATAACCGACCTTGGAATGACAGGGGTAAGAGACTCTGTTCTTGGTGTTAAAAAGGAAATAATAATGGACCTTTATTACACAAGACGCAGATTTCGTTTTGACAAGGCAGAGGGCGAGGTGTGGTTTTCGGGTGTTTTATTTGATATTGACCACAAAACAGGCAAGGTAAATTCTCTGGAAAGAATTTATGAAAGCGGAGGAAGTCTATGCTGAGCGAAGTAAATATTGGCTCAAGAAAATATTTTGTATGCGATGAAATAAGCAGCCTTGGTATAAAAAACTGCTTTACTACAAAGCTTGGCGGTAAAAGTAAGGGGAAAATTGAGGGACTTAATCTCGGCTTTCGTGTAGGTGATGATGAGAATGATGTAATTTCAAATTACCGAATAGTAGCCGATGATATGGGCTTTGATTTTGGCTCAATTGTCGCTTCAAAACAGGAGCATACCAATAATATAAGAATAGTTACAAATCAGGACAGAGGAAAAGGCGTTACGAAAAAAAGCGATATTGAGGCAACGGACGGACTTGTGACAGGAGAAAAAAATCTGCCTCTTGTGGTGTTTTCAGCGGACTGTTACCCTGTTTTGCTTGCGGATAAGGAAAAAAAGGCGGTTGCCGCCGTTCATTCGGGGTGGAAAGGAACTTTACTTGATATTTCGGGTTGTGCGGTCAGAATTATGATTGAAGAGTTTGGTGTAAAGCCTGAAAATATAATTGCGGCAGTAGGAGCAGGGATTGCTCCGTGTTGTTTTGAAACTAAGGCGGATGTTGCGGAAAAATTTGATATTCGCTACATTGAAACAAAAAAAGACGAAAGCTTTTATATTAATCTTCCTCTTATGATTTCGGACAGTCTTAAAAAAGCAGGAATTTTGGAAGAGAATATTCATATAAGCGGGAAATGTACAGTATGCGAAAATGATATTTTTTATTCATACAGAAGTCAGAGAGAAAAAACAGGACGACTTGGTGCGTTTATTTCTCTTTAGGAAAGGTTTAAAGGTAATGAGAAAATTTATTGCGGTGCTGATGGTTTTTACGGTTTTTCTGTCCCTTTTCGGCTGCGGAAAGAAAGAAAAAC